>CALIJE010000130.1 GCA_938017825.1 uncultured Flavobacteriaceae bacterium | reverse complement strand
ATTTTTCTTTCTTGTAGCGCACGTAGCAATTGAATCTGATTCTCGTAAGACAAATTCCCGACCTCATCTAAAAACAGGGTACCACCATTTGCTGCTTCAAAAGTTCCTGTTTTATCGGCTATCGCTCCAGTAAAACTCCCCTTAATATGTCCAAAAAATTCGCTGGCTGCCAATTCTCTCGGAATAACCCCGCAGTCGACCGCTATAAAATTTTGTTGCTTGCGCTCGCTTAAATCATGAATAGTCTTGGCAGTCACCTCTTTTCCGGTACCACTTTCACCAGTTATGAGAACCGACATGTCCGTTGGGGCGACCAGGCCAATATGTTCCCGAAGTTTTAAGGACGCATCACTAACACCCTTAACATTGCTGATTTCACCTGAAGGGGAATCTACTTGCCTGGTGGCAATAGGATCACGACTAGGAATTGGGGCTAGTTTGGCCGTGGTTGACGCTTTAATGGCATTTTCTACTAGGGCAACTATTGCGGTGGGGGTAAATGGTTTTGAAATATAGTCAAAGGCCCCCTTTTTCATTGCTTTTACTGCGGCACTTACCTCAGCATAGCCGGTCATTAGTATGACCTGTGTTTTCGGATTGATTTCCTTAATGTCGCCAAGCAATTGAATACCGTCATAGCTGGGCAAACGCACATCTGTAAGTACTACATCGAATGGGGTTTCGGATAGTTTTAATTTCGCATCAGATGCACTAAAGCTTGTCGTTACATCATGGTCGTGTTTTGTTAGGAACTTTTGCAACATTTTACAGAATGCGGCATCGTCCTCAATAATCAAGATGTTTGGCATATCTTATTCGTTCTGTTACCTATCTACGTAGAAAAGATCGAAATTGGCTATCCCATGCTCAAAAAATTGGCCACTTTACTAAAAATAGAAAGGGGACGTATTACTACGTCCCCTTTCCGACCAAACCAACTTGATACAAAACAAATAACTCAAGTTAATGTTATTATGCCATGATTACATTTCAATCCAATTGCCTTCTTCGTCAGCGTACAACGTACCAGAGGTACCATCTTCCAAGGATACTTCAAGCTTAAATTGCTTTTCTTCGTTGACATATGCCTTATCAATAGTTGCAGTAGGGTAGTTTTTCGCCACCGCTGCGGTTACGGCCTCGGGGAGTTCTTCAGCTGCGATTTCCGAAAACTGATCTTGCGCTACAACCTCGGTCGCTGATTCTTCTACTTGTTCCGTGCTTTGGGCAAAAGCCGTCATGCTTCCCAATGTAAGGGCTAAAACAAAAATTATTTTTTTCATCGTGTGTCTTTTTAAAAATTAAACTCACTTTATACATAGAAAATACGATACCAAAAATGAATTTTTTTATAACAAGCTACTGGTCAATTGATTACAAAATAGACCGCTATATTCAAGTGTGTAAAACTGTGTAGAGGTTGAACCCAATGTATAAAAGCTACACGTTGCAAATGCTCATCTTCTATCACTGTATTGAAAGAAAAAAATCCCGATGCTCACACATCGGGATTTTCTAATTTGAACTAACTATACGATTCAAAAATAGAAAAGTGGGGTACTTTACATTTCAATCCAGTTCCCTTCGGCATCAGCATATAATTCAAGGGCCTCGCCATCTTCTTTAGCAACCTCCAATTTGTACTGTGCAGCCTCGTTAACATAGGCTTTGGCAATGGTGGCTCCCGGGAAATCGGTTGCCAATGCAGCTGTAATCGCCTCGGGCAATTCTTCAATAGCAAGCTCAGCAAAGTTATCCTGTGCTTCTTCAACAGCTTCAACTGCTGCTACAGCTACTTCTTCTGCCGGGGTTTCTTCTTGTGCGAAAGCAGTCATTGAACCTAGGGCCAACGCTGCAACAATCATTAAGTTTTTCATCTTTGTTGTGTTTAAGAATTCATCTTCGTTTTGATACTCGCTTTTATATACGACCTAACAAAAGAGTCAGATTCCCACAAGGAGATAAAATTATAAATAATTGATTTATAACGTTTTAAATACAAATTTGCATGTTCCAAGACCTGTGTAGAATTGTGTAAATGACCTTATATTGTATAAGAATTACACACTTTGGTGGTTACTAGACTTGATGAGAGGGCCGTAAAAGGTCATTGACCGTTTTAACCGGATTGAAAGTTTGCACCGGGACCTCTACGAACAACGTATTCCAATTGGCCATTGCCCCGTTCCATAGGCCCGGAAGTTCCATGGCCTTAAGCTCTCGCCCTTCTTTTGTTTTGCTCGTAATAAAACCCTGTTTGGTATCTACAAAATCAGCGAGATCATATGGTATTCCCTTGTAGTTCTTTATACCGCAGACGATATCAACCGGATTAAAGTGAGTTGCGTTTTTGACTATTTCTTTTTGCATAGCATTTGAACCATCTATCTGCGCAGATTCTATGATTTGTAATGAAGCATCACCATTGGCATCCTTTACCCAAAAGGGCCCACCACCAGGCTCTCCCTCGTTCTTCACCATACCGCAAATGCGAATTGGTCTATTCAATTTTGACTGTAGTTCCTTATGTTGCATGGCAGCGGACAAACTTTGAAACTCATCTGAAAAACGAACGTTGAGCTCGTCTTGTAAAAATTGTTTCGCCTCAACCAAGACTTCAGCAACACTAGGTTCTTGATCTAGCATCTCAGCTAGATGAAATGCTTTTTCCTGGACCTTTAGAAGCAGGCCTGCCAGCACCTTTTTGCTATCAGAGATTGCCTTCAAGGCCTTGGACGGCACAACATTATCAATGTTCTTTATAAAAATAATATCCGCTTCCTGCTCGTTCAAGTTTGCAATCAAAGCACCATGACCCCCAGGGCGAAAGAGTAGCGAACCGTCGGTATTGCGAAAAGGTTCATTATTCAAATCGACAGCAATTGTATCGGTAGAAGGTTTTTGAAAAGAATAACTCACTTCAAAATTCACACCTGTTTCACTTTGAACACGTGCGCCCGCTTTCGCAAATTCCTCCTTGAACATTTCAGCATGTTGGGGTGAAATTGTAAAATGAAGCTTGGCAATGCCATTCGTTTCAGCATACAAAGCGGCTTCGTTTAGGTGTTCTTCAAAAGCCGTAGCAATATGGGTGTCATATCGATGAAATGGTAGCAACCCTTTAGGGTAAAAGCCATAGTTAAGGGCGCTCTCGTTCAGCAATTCTGACACGAAAAGATGTTTCCCTTCATCTTTAGATGAAAATTTGCCTTCGATTCTCTTTTGAACCAGTTCATAAAATGGAAATGCCTCATACTTTTCAAAAAAAGATCGCATCGCCATATCGTTATTGGCCGTAACATAATCCTCGAACGTTTGTTCTTGGGGATTGAAACTTTCTATAAAATTAAAAAGCGCTTTGAACATTCGTGACGCTGCACCCGAAGCGGGAACAAATTTCAATAACGAAAGATCTCTTCTTTTCGTTTCGAAAATACGGATCAAATCGTGTTCCTCGGCCTGCGTGAACTTTTCCAAACCATTATTGACGACGGCCGCTTTTAACAAATTAACAAAGGGGATGCCTTCCTTAAAGGTGTTGATTTGATCAAGGGTTTTTTCTTGAGAAATGTCTTTGGATTGCAATAATGCCTTATCTGCTTCGCTAAATATCATCCTGTTATGTTTCTTTTTTTTAATAATGTGTCGATATGGGCTACGGCAGCTTGTAACCGTTCTTTTTTATCCCCTTTTAAAATAACGAAATTTCGATGGTACTTTTCAAGTGTGCCTCTAAAATAGTTGAACATCTTCTCGCGTTCGTTAGGTTTATCCCTTAGGTCGTCACCTACCCAGGGAACGTCTATAAAGGTCAAAAAATAAAGGTCATACGAATTCAGCAAGGCATACTTCTCTAAAATGGGATCGCAATGCCCAACGTAATATGCCTCAGAGTATACCTTGGTTTCCAAAAGATCAGTATCGCAAATTAGCAACTCAGTGGCTTTTTGAGAAAGTGAATTTTCCATTCTCATTTGGCCTTCGGCTATAGGTAAGAGGTCTTTTGGTTCGCAAGTCTTCCGCTCATTATTCCATTTTCGCTGTAGGTATTCACGAGCATACTCGGGGACCCAAACAGTATTGTAATATCGCGCCAGCTGTTCCGACAAGGTCGTTTTTCCTGTTGATTCTGGCCCGAACAGAACTATTTTTACAATGTCTGAAGGTTGCTGTTTAAACTTTTCTTCCATGCGAAATACCCTTGGATGGCCAAGATGGTAAAGATAAGATATTGTAAGGAAAACATGCCCCATCCCCTATAAGCGTAGAGTGGTACGGTAATTAGGTCGGCAAATATCCAAAGGGTCCAATTTTCAAGTTTTTTATTCGCCATATACCACATGGCCGTGAAGAAAACTCCAGACGTAAAAATGTCGATATAGTTGGAGGTTTCAATAGTTTTACCCCACCAAAGATATACCCCATATGTAACTGTCATGGTCAGCAAGAAAAGTGCAAACCCTACAATTTTTTCTTTGAGATTTGTCCGGGTTATCTGCTCGGCGGCAGTTTTATTTGTCTTTATTCGCAACCAATTATACCATCCATAAATGCTCATCACAGAATAGTAAAAATTCATCATCATATCGCCGAAAAGTCCGTCGATCCAGAATAAATATACCGTAATAATTGTCGCAACAATCCCTGTAGGGTACACTAGAATGTTTTCCCTTTTGGCATACACCACGCTAGCAATGCCAAAAAAGAAGGCTGTGGCTTCGAGAACGATCAATAAGGTCGCCCTCTCATAATAAGGCTCAAGGAAAAAATCAAAAATGGGGCTCATAATCGCTGCGGTCCGATTTTACAATTTTCATAAATAGCAATCCTTTATCCATCAATTCAAAGGCGGTTTTTACCTCTGCGTTCAGCACTTTCATTACGGTGTCGTATTCACCAAATACCTGAGTGCTTAATGGATTCTCCAAAATTGTAAGACCTGATACTCTCAACGATTTAATGAAATTGATTATATGGTCTTCAAAATCATCTTGTAAAGGCGAGAAAGTAAGTTCTACTGAAATGTTCATATAATAAGTATGTGATTTAATAAATGTACTACTGGTCTTAGCTAAATTCGCTCTTGATAATTTTGAAGTTTTTACTTCATAATACCTGTACTATTGTTCAATTTTGAGTGGCATAAACCAAGGTAAAGCCCTCAAACTCGGAAAACTCAATAGTATAGCTGCTTGTTTTCCCTTCGTATAAAATCTCCCCTGAGGTCTTTTTATCCGCTAAGGCAAAATCTTTGATATTAATGTGATGCAAAAAGCTAAGACCAGGTTCTGCATATATTTTATAAAGAGATTCCTTGCAGCCCCAAACTATGGTCAATTTTCGAATCAAGGCGTCGGTATTCGCAATGGTTCGGTATTCCTCAATGGGAGTGAATTTATGGGCGATACGCAATATTTTGTCTCGCTGTTTTTCGATATCGATTCCCACTTCGTGTTTATCACTTATGATAATTCCCGTAAATTGGTTCGAATGGGTTATGGAAATCCTCTTACCGTCTTTCAAGTGAGGTTTTCCAAATTCATCGTAATAGAGGTCATGATCTACATAACCTGCCTCTGCCAATAGGTGTCGAATACTTAAAAACCCTCTGCGATGCATTTCCGACTTCATCCTTTCCATTCGACCTTGACAATGCTCAGTAAGTACTATTCCCTCGGAAAGTTGTGCTTCGGTCTCTTCAATTCGCCAAATGTGCATTATAATCGATGAACTTACCTGTACAGACGTATAAAGGGGCATAATTTCAATAGGTATTTCGTAACTTTGTATTCGCAAAATTGTGCAGCAGCACTTACGCAAACGAAATTAGAAAATAAAAAAATACTATGAGTACAGAAACTGTTTCTTATGTACCTTATAAGGTAAAAGACATTACCCTAGCCGACTGGGGAAGAAAGGAAATCAGCCTTGCTGAGGCAGAAATGCCCGGCCTAATGGCACTTCGAGAAGAGTATGGCGAGGAGCAGCCCTTAAAAGGTGCTCGAATTGCCGGATGCCTGCATATGACCATTCAGACTGCTGTTCTTATCGAAACATTGGTTGCCCTTGGAGCAGATGTTACATGGAGTTCGTGCAACATTTTCTCGACGCAAGACCATGCTGCTGCAGCTATCGCTGCTGCCGGTATACCTGTATATGCCTGGAAAGGGATGAATGAAGAGGAATTTGACTGGTGTATCGAACAAACGCTTTTCTTTGGTGAAGCGCGCGAGCCTTTGAATATGATTTTAGATGATGGCGGCGATTTGACCAATATGGTTTTGGACAGATACCCACAATTAACAGATGCAATCAAAGGCCTTTCTGAAGAGACCACAACAGGTGTGCACCGATTATATGAGCGTGTAAAGAACGGCACTCTGCCAATGCCTGCTATCAATGTGAACGATTCTGTTACAAAATCTAAATTCGATAACAAATACGGATGTCGTGAAAGTGCAGTGGATGCGATAAGACGAGCCACCGATACCATGTTGGCGGGTAAACGTGTTGTTGTTGCCGGTTACGGAGATGTTGGGAAAGGTACAGCAGCATCTTTTGCAGGGGCAGGAGCCATTGTTACTGTTACTGAGATTGATCCTATCTGTGCGTTACAAGCATGTATGGAAGGTTTTGAAGTAAAGAAATTAGAAACAGTAATTGGCAATGCAGATGTTGTGATTACCACTACTGGTAATAAAGACATTATACGCGCCGAGCACTTTAAAGCATTAAAGGATAAAGCGATCGTTTGTAATATAGGGCATTTTGATAATGAAATCGATATGGCCTGGTTGAACGATAACCATGGCAATACAAAAGATGAAATTAAGCCCCAGGTAGATAAATACACTATCGATGGCAAAGACATCATCATCTTGGCAGAAGGGCGCTTGGTTAATTTGGGCTGCGCAACAGGCCATCCAAGTTTTGTAATGAGTAATTCGTTCACCAATCAGACCTTGGCGCAGATTGAATTGTGGAAAAACAGCGAAAACTACGGGAACGAAGTTTATATGTTGCCAAAACATTTAGATGAGAAAGTAGCCAAGCTACACTTATCGCGTCTAGGTGCCGAATTGACCGAATTGAAAAAAGATCAAGCGGACTATATCGGTGTTACTGTTGAAGGCCCGTACAAGCCCGAATACTACAGGTACTAGACACAAAATTCTATATTTATATTAATTGACCCCACTTATTTGAGTGGGGTTTTTTTTGAGGATTCAAATTACTGTCACAATTCTTACGCAACCCTTGGGCACAAAAAGAATCTACTAATAAAGGATGTTATGAAATATAGACTTTTGAAAATCATTTGTATTCTTATGCTACCTATTTTTTTGAATTGTTCTAAGAGCGATGATTCTGTACCAGAACTGACTCAAGAATTGCTTATTTCAAGTTTCAGCGTGCGAACTCCAGATAACTGGGAATGGGAACAAGATCAAGGCATCGATACCTTTATCGGAAGAATATATAATGGAGAGGATACCATTTTTTTTGATCAAGGCTATTTAAGTTTTGGATATCTAGAAGATGTTGATGAAAGTGATCGAACGATCTCGTTTCAACGCACAACGATTAATGGAGTGCCAGCCATTATTGAAAAAGCAAAAACATCAGATGAAGAAATTAGCCGTGACATTAGGTTATCGGTTTATTTGGACGAGGGTGAAGCGGGCCGACAGAACAGACTGTATACCTATGACCCAATTGACGAAAAAGCTATTCTTGCCATATATCGGTCACATAAGTTTCTTGCCAGGGTCGATTAGCGTAAAAATATTATTGCTCTACATATCCAACCAACGTTTGAAATTACTTGTCCGTTCTCTAGAAACAATAATTTGTTCTTCTTCCTTTGGCATCAGCTTTAAAAGTAATCGGCTATTGAAATAGGAATGAATTTCTGCAACGGCCCTTACAGAAACCATGAATTTTCTATTGATTCTAAAGAATTGTACCGGATTTAATATACGCTCAAGTTGATCAATGGAATATTCTATGGGATAGGTTTGGCCCGTATGCGTATACAGATAAATTAGACCCTCTATTGACTTAAAAAAGGCAATTTCCTCTACATTAAAGGACTTAAACTGATTGCCTACTTTCACCATAAAACGATGTTTGTATTCCTTATTGAATAGGTTCTTAATTTGTTTGAGCTTTTCAGGTGCCAAGGAAGTCGTATCCTCCCCATTGGCTTTTCTAAATTTGTTCAAGGCAATTTGAAGATCCTGTTTATCAATAGGCTTTAACAGGTAATCAAGTCCATTATACTTAAATCCCCGTATGGCATATTCATTATAGGCCGTAGTAAAAATTACCGGGGGATGGGTTTCAATATGATCCAGAATATCAAAGCCATATCCATCATTCAATTGAATATCTAAAAAAATGAGTTGTGGCAACGGATTATTCTTGAACCAATTGAGTCCATTTTCGACAGAGGACAGCTGACCCACGATTTGAATATCGGGAGCCAATTCGGCAATAAGTTGTGCCAAACGCCTAGCGGCAATAGTCTCGTCTTCTATGATTACAGCTTTCAATACCTTCTATTTATTTGCATTATTAAGAAACCGACAATACCGACACTTTTCTTACATCAGTTTTCAAAAGAGGCATGGTAACCCTAAATTGTTCGTTTTCATTCTCTATTGTTACCTCTTGACTCGTGTAAAACGAATAACGCTTTCTGATATTCTTTATGCCAAGTTTGGTAGATTCCTCAGTACGCGTCCTTGGTCTTAGAGTATTCTCTACAATCAAGGCTATTTTACCGACCGAATAAATATGAATTTCCAATGGCTTTTCTTTTGAGAAAAAATTATGCTTCAACGCGTTTTCAACTAACATTTGCAATGATAGGGTAGGCACTAAAAAATCGACTGTATTGATCTTAATGTCTGTTTTAATTTTGAGGGCCCCTTCATGACGAATATTCATCATGAAAATGTAAGAATCCAAAAAGTTAAGTTCCTTCTTAAGGCTAACCAAATCCTCTTCGGTATTTTCGAGAATGTAACGGTAGCTCGAAGCCAAGCGGGAAAGAAAATCAGAGGCCAAATCGCGATTTTCGTACATTAAGGAAGTTAGGGTATTCAAACTATTGAATAAGAAATGGGGACTAATTTGATTTTTTAAGGAGGAGTACTTGGATACCAGCATCTCTTTTTTTAGGTCGTCCATTTGTCTCGCCATTTCATCGCGCTGACGCATAGAAAAATAAAGAAGGTTAAACAGTGCCACTGCCAGTCCCAACAAGGTGGCGCGCAAGATGTCCCTTATTAAACAAACAAATGGCTCATCTGTCGGGTGACCCACTATATCTTTTAGGGGATATAAGGCCAAGTAATAGATCAAAGTACTCAAGGGGACCAAAAAAGCCAACGTCTTAAATAGGATTCGAAGACTGTTCTTTAAATCAAGCCCGCCGTTTCGACGTTGCTTTGCAATTAGCCAGTCATTGTATTCCCAAGTAACCATAAAAAGAAAAAAGGCCGTAGAGTAGTAATAAATCACCTGCGTAGATAAAAATGAGTGCATCACTTCCTCCTGGTGTTCCATGGTAAGTTTTACCAATATAAAAACAACGGTGACAACCAACCACCGGAATAGAAACTTGCGAATTGTTTTTTTCTTAAACATGTTAGACAAATTAATCTTTAAAGATACTTAAGACAAGGTATTGATTAAACCGAAAAGGCACTCAATTGTGAATTTACTTCTTGAACCGTGAATTTTTCCTTTGAACCGTTTTGAACCCGCAAATTGGTATGGTTTCGGTCTTTAAGTTGTTATATCACAATCTAAAAGAAAATAGGACAACTCCACTTTTTTCATGCGGTAAGTAGCTCACATTCGAACATCTTTGAGCAAAGTTCAGCGACCATGAAAAATATTCTATTCTTCTTACTGATACTAGGTTCTCTTGTGGTAGAAGCCCAGACAGGTACAATTAAAGGCATTGTAATTGACAAGCAATCCGAGACGCCTATGGAAGGAGCTACGATCGAACTGCTGAATTCAGATGTTGCCACAGGTGTAATCACTGATTTTGATGGCAACTTCAACATACAAAATGTAGAGGTTGGCAGGCGTATAATTCGTATTAGCTTTATCGGCTATGAAACCTTTACCGTTCCCAATATTGATGTTACTTCGGGAAAGGATGTATTTCTCTCAATAGGACTTACTGAATCGTTCAATCAACTTGAAGAGGTAGTCTTAACGGCCAATACCAACAAAGACAAACCGCTAAACAAAATGGCTACTGTTTCAACACGACAGTTCGGCTTAGAAGAGGTAACCCGTTTTTCGGGAGGTCGCAGCGATGTGGGGCGGTTGGCAGCGAATTTCGCTGGAGTTTCTTCACCAGACGATAGTAGAAATGATATCGTGGTCCGCGGAAATTCCCCGACCGGATTGTTATGGCGATTGGAGGGTATTCCGATACCAAGCCCTAATCACTTCGGCACTGCAGGTACCACCGGGGGTCCTGTTTCGGCCCTGAATCCGAATATGCTTAAAAATTCCGACTTCCTTACTTCGGCCTTTCCAGCAGAATATGGAAACGCCCTAGGGGGAGTTTTTGATTTGGGCTTCAGAAAGGGGAATGCCGATGATTACGAATATACTTTTCAAACCGGGATTTTTACAGGGGTAGAGGCCATGGCCGAAGGCCCAATGGGCAAAAAAGGCGGCTCGTTTCTTGTGGCAGCACGATACTCTTTAGTGAGCTTATTGGGAATCGGGGCTGGTGGAACGTCAGCAACTCCCAACTATAGCGATCTGTCCTTTAATTTAGACTTGGGCAAACATAAATTAGGTAGAATTTCAGTATTCGGTATAGTAGGATATTCGGATATAGAATTCTTGGGAAATGATATTAATGAGGATGATCTATTTGCAGCCATCGATGAAAATACAAGCGCCGATTCAAGATTCGGTGTGGTCGGCCTAAAACATAACATCGCGATAGGGGAACAATCGTATTTAAGGACCATAATAGCTGGTTCTTTTTCGGGAAACGAATTCAATGTAGATCGTTTTATCGATCAAGAAACCCCACAAGAACGAATGTTGCAATTTACCTATGCCGACAATATTGAAACACGATTTACCCTCTCTACACTCTATAATTCAAAACTTAACAATAAAACCACCCTGCGTGTGGGAGTATTGGCAGAGCGCTTTAATCTCAAAGGTGTGTTTCAAGGTCGTAACGAGCAGCCTGACCTTGATGGGGACGGAGATCCAGACTTTGTAAGCTTTCGCGACTCCGATTCAAATGTACTGCTGCTGCAGCCCTATGCGCAAGGACAAGTTCGCCTTACCGAAAATTTGACCCTTAACGCTGGTTTACACATGCAATACAGCAACCTAAATAAGCAGTATGCCTTTGAACCAAGAGCTGCTCTAAATTATCGGTTGGCGCCAAACCATACGATAAATTTGGGCTATGGCCTGCATCAACAAAACATTCCTTTACCTATTCTTTTTCTAAATGAAAATGTGAATGGTACTACATTGCGAACGAATGAAAATCTCGATTTTACCAGAAGCAATCACTACGTATTGGGCTACGATGCAAAACTCTCGAGTAATTGGCGTGGTAAGCTGGAAGTATACTTCCAAGATATCGATAAGGCCGCCGTTGAACCCTTCCCTTCGACGTATTCAACGCTTACTGAAGGTGCCAACTTCGGTTTTGATAATGATCGCGTTTCCCTTGTAAACGAAGGTACCGGCTACAATACAGGATTGGAAATCACCTTGGAGCGATTTTTTAACAAGGGATATTACGGACTCATTACAGCCTCTTTTTTCGAAAGCAAATATTCGGGCAGTGACGGCATAGAACGCAACTCCCCTTTTAACAACGGTTACGTGGCCAATCTTCTGGCGGGCAAGGAATTTAAAATCGGCAAGACTAGAAAGAACGTCTTTTTCGTCGATACTAGACTAACCACCTCTGGCGGGCGCTATTATACCCCTGTTGATTTAGAAGCATCTCGCGACAGCGGGTTTGAAGTGTTGCAAGAAGATATAGCCTTCAGCGATCAATACGATCCTTATTTCAGGTGGGATCTCAAAATTGGCATTAAGCTAAATAGTAAGGTAAAAAAACGATCACATCAATTGTATCTGGATCTGCAAAATGTTACAGCTAATGAAAATGTATTTGCTCGACGCTATAATAGGGTCACCAATAACATCGACCAGGTGAACCAAATCGGATTCTTTCCAGATTTCGGGTACAAATTTCAGTTTTAATCTCAATAATTAACTAAAAATAATATCATGAAAAAATCAGCTAAACTTATCGTCGTACTAATTACTTTTTCACTTTTGTTGGGTTCTTGTGCAACACATCAACAAATCGTAGGTAAAGGGGCTCAAGGTAATTCTTATAAGAAGGAATGGAATCATTACATGCTTTATGGTCTTGTCTCCAATAATATTGCCGACCCTGTTGAAATGGCGGGTACAGCCAAAAATTACACCATAACCACAAAAAGGACATTCGTTAATGGATTGTTAGCGGCAATAACCTTGGGTATATATACCCCTACGGAAACTACCATTACCCGCTAATTACAATGCAAAACCATCTGAGCAACTAATGCATGAATAAAAGAAAAATCAGGAAACTACTTTTTTACCCTTCATTTGTTCTGGCCATCATATTTACGTTCAGAATGTTCAAAATTATTATGTACGACCTTATGAACTTAACATCCTACGGATGGGGTTATTTAGTGGGTAATATAGCACTTGCACTATTGTTTTCACTGGGTGCCTATATAACCAGCGGGCGAAATACCATTCGACCATAATTTTAAAATAATGTATATGTCAGATAGAATAACCAATATCATAGCAGGCCACAAAGAGATTTCCATTTTTAGAACTTCAGTCACCAATTCTAAAGACATTTCCAAATTAGAGGGTGTCTTAAACCTGTTGGTGGGGAAAAACGAATGGAATTTTGATTTGGAAGATGTTGATAATATCCTGAGAATTCATGCCAACATCATTGTAAATGCGTTCTTAACTCAAGAAATAATGAAATTGGGCTTTGAATGCGATGAGTTGTTTTAAGGATAGAATGCATAGAACCGCGAATGTCAAATGCTCAATTGTTCATTGTCATAAGCAGACCTGAACATTACGATATCCCAATTCGTTCATACAAAAAGCCCTCTCCAAAATTGGAAAGGGCTTTTGTACTATTTTGAAGTGGGTCTTAAGCCTGAAACGGTTCAATGGAAACATATGATTTTCCACCGGCCTTTTTTTCAAATTTAACTAGGCCATCAACCTTGGCATGTAACGTATGGTCTTTGCCAATATATACATTTTCACCTGGGTTGTGCTTAGTACCTCTTTGTCGTACGATGATGTTCCCGGCAATTGCCGCTTGGCCACCAAAAATTTTCACGCCTAAGCGTTTCGATTCTGATTCTCTACCATTCTTAGAACTACCTACACCTTTCTTATGTGCCATGATATGTTATTTTAACTGTATTGGCTATCAAAAACCTAGCAATACAAATTTTGTTATTAGTTATGCCTTACCTCCGTCTAATTCGTCTTGCCACTTCTTCAATTCATCCCATTTGCCATCGGCAGCAAGCTTTGCTTGCTTTGGCCAAGTATCGGTAACGTGATTGCCGCGCACCCCAGCGATGATTTCAGAAATCTTGGCCGGTTTGGCCTTGGCCAAATCAGCGAATGTTGCGATACCAGCTTCCACTAAGGTTGCCGCAATTTTAGGACCTATACCTTCGATTTTCTTCAAATCATCGGCCTTTGCCTTTGCTGGTTTGGCTGCCGCTTTTTTCATCGCTGCTTGCTTAGGGGCAGCCGCCTTTGCAGCTGGTTTTTTAGCTACAGGTTTAGCAGCGGCCTTCGGCTTTTCAGCTTTTGCAGGCGCAGCTTTTTTAGCTCCTTTGGCAACAATGCTCTCGATAACGATTTCAGTTAACGACTGGCGATGTCCATTTTTCTTTTTGTACCCTTTACGTCTTTTCTTTTTAAAGACGATTACTTTGTCACCTCTAAGGTGCTTAACGACTTTGGCCTCAACAGCCGCACCGCTTATAGCCGGGGCGCCAATAGTTACGTTCTTACCGTCGTCCAAAAGAAGTACATTGTCAAAAGTTACCTTTTTTCCTTCTTCTGTTTGTAAACGGTGAACATACACTTTCTGGTCTTTCGCAACTTTGAATTGCTGCCCTGCCATCTCTACAATTGCATACATAGCGTGTATATTAGTTTTTGTTAAAGCTTGCTTTTTGCGCAAGCGGATGCAAATATACTGCTAATTGCCAATAATACAAGTGCTTTGTGAAGGATTTTTTGATTGCTCATTAGGAATATTATCCGATTTTTCGAATCTCTGCCTCCCCTATAACTATGCCCTTGTCTACCTCGGCGTCTCCGGCATAGTTAATCGTTGTTTCGCCATAGCATGTGACCTTCAATTTATTAGACACGTTTACTCTGAAATTACTCTCTCCGTAGGCTGTGATTTTGGTGGATTCGTTTCGTATTGCCGATGCATTCACTTCACTCTCGCCATATGCTCGATATACTTGTCTGCCTACCGAACCATCGGTAAGTTCCAAATAACTCTCTCCATATATAGCTACCGTAAGGTGTTTCGTCGTTAAATCACTAAAATACACCTTAGATTCGCCATAGATCGTCAATTTCAATTCCTCTTGGTTCATTGAACTTGCCACACGAATAACCTCCTCACCTCTAACCGATAGTCTTTTTAGTGTTTTATAAGTAAGTGTGGCAGTAACCTGGGTGCCGTTATAAATTGAACGGCTACCTCGCCAATTATCATTAGTTATCTTTTCTGATTTTGTTATGACACGAGCACCATCTAAGTAGATTCGCAAGGTTTTGCCTTCGACCTCAACATTGATTTTATCCATTGAGACCCTTGATTTTTCTATAGTCAAAGCTTCCTCTTCGCCCTCGACCAGGGTCAACTCAATATGCGGACTCACAATTACCTTTTCGAAGGCATCCACTTGTATTGTCTCTGTTTGGGCATTGATTACATGAACTCCCATGAATCCGATCAAGAGTACTACCCCGTAATAAATTACATTTTTCATACAATAAGATTTTGATTGATTACTGTAAAAAGACAACAATTTTCTATCACTGTTACAGTTTTGACCTGATCAATTCGAACCTTTTTTCTTGTTCACCAACCATACGCCGAAAAGAATTATCAAACCACCCAATAATTGGTAGATATTTATTCGTTCTCCGTCCCAAGCGGCCCAAAGTATGGCTACGAGAGGGATCAAATAGGTTACGGAAGCTGCAAAAACAGGGCTCGAAACATGTATTAGCTTATTAAAATACATATTCGCCAATGCGGTTCCAAAAATCGCAAGAGCCAAAACGTACCACATCGCATCTTGCATTGGCGCACTATGCCCGATTTCATTAAAAACTCCAGAATGCAGCACCAAGGCCAATGCGGGCAAAAAGGCCACTGCAAAACTTGCGGTAGTCAGTGTTAATGCGCTGAGATGTGGTAATTTGCTCTTAATAATGTTAATATTAAATGCATAGCCCAAGGCAGACATCAAAATAAAGCCGGCATACCAATAATTTTGATCAGGAACCAATTCCATTCCGGAAATGATCAAAACCAAGGTTCCAAAGAGACCTATAAACACGCCCAACAGTTGCCTCTTATTTAAAAATGCTCCGAACATCGCGACTCCGACCATGGTAGTCATTAAGGGAACGGTTGAGTTGAAAATCGCAGTAATCCCGCTATCCAATTCGGTTTGGGCAAGAGCAAACAAAAAGGGAGGAAAAAAAGAACTCAACATGCCACCGGCAAAAATCCATTTCCAGTCCCTTGCGCTAATTCCGACCATACTTCTGAAGCCCAAAATGAAAAGCGTCAAGGCTGCGATGATGATGCGCAACCCACCAACCTGAACCGCTGTAAGACCCAGTAAGGCTCTTTTCATCAAGATAAAAGAAGAACCCCATACCAGCGCAAGTAGAATTAGATAGAACCACTTTTTTTGAAAATCTGACACGACGTAAATTTTAGCAAAAGTGATGTTTTTCAGCGTATAAATTGCATCCTTATTTCGTAATTTTACAACACCTTTAAAAATAAATTCTATGGGCACGATAAATAAAATGGTACTTCTTTTCTTGCTTTCTACGATTGTTTGGTCATGTAAGGAGGAAAAGAATCGAGACCCTTCAGTTGCCATGATGAAGGAAGTTATGGCCGTACATGACGAGTTAATGCCAGAAATGAGCACCATTTCTAGATTAGTTGGTGAGTTAAGGCCCAAAGTAGATTCTACAGATCAAGGTATGGTCTATGAGAAGGCAATGAAAAACCTGCAGGAAGCGAATGCTCAAATGATGGATTGGATGCAGGATTTCACCGATCGGTTTGATCCCGATGAAACTATGAACGGAAAAGAACTGACCCCTGAGAAAAAGGGCTGGCTAAAGGAAGAAAAACAGAAAATTGAAGCGCTAAAGCAACGTTTTGAGGTCAGTATTTCTGAAGCTGAGGCGATATTGAAAGAATAACAAACCCATTTAAACCACTCTCAATTAGGCTCAATAATTTCTAGGGCTTTTTCAATTGCATCATCCCCTGTGTTCTTGTGAAGACTATTCATGATCTTCCTTAAAAAGAGTTGGGTATCTCGTTCATACCCTATTTCG
This sequence comes from uncultured Flavobacteriaceae bacterium, assembly GCA_938017825.1. Classification (GTDB taxonomy): domain Bacteria; phylum Bacteroidota; class Bacteroidia; order Flavobacteriales; family Flavobacteriaceae; genus Pelagihabitans. The sequence goes on along the minus strand of CALIJE010000130.1, from coordinate 6,905 downwards.
TGGTCTGGAGGTACGCCGATAGCCTCATAACTGTTGCCTTCCAAATCTTGGTACACTTCATTTGACAAACCGAACTCCCAACCATTGGGGAGTGTTCTATCCATAACATCAGAGAAGACCCCTTCTGTCCTGGATCCGATACGGGTAATATTTTCCATAGACATTGCACTTAAAGCCATAATCTCGGTGGCACTTGCAGATTCAGGCCCAATCAAAAGGTATACAGGTTTGTCATATGGGTTGTCACTTGCAGTCTGCACAACCTTATTGATCGGTGTGTACCCATCACCCATTTTGCCCTTTTTAGTAAATACGACCTTTTCATTGCCATTTAATCGTTCCAGTACAGCCATACCTACCTCGTCTTTGCCCCCTCCATTAAACCGAACATCTATTATAAGTGCCTTACTACTAGCAAGATCTTTCATAATAACATCCAAAGATGTTTCGATGCCTTTAAGTTCATCCTCACCCTCGTTCTCAACGGTCTCCAATTTTTCAAAATAGGCCATCCAATGATCTCGAAAAGAGAGGGTATCACTGATGCCATAATCGGCCATACCCATCATTTGATTTATCTGAAGGTATCCTACATCACCGTTAAGCATGCCCCAACGGAGATTCCCATTTCGAATATAGGTGCCCTCGGGAATATATGCTTTCGCTACTTCAGCCGACACCATATAATTGCGGAGTTGTGGTTCTGATTCCTTGCCTGCTTCTTCATCATCAGGGTTCACCGTAGCCTGCTTTGATTCAAACAACTCTTGGGCCGCTGTTTCGACTTCTGCCGGGGCATCAATACCGATATGCCCGTCATTAAACGACTCAAGCATTTCATTAAAAATAAAAAACAATTCGGCCTCGGTAGTCTCCGCAGTTACCTTTGGTCGGTAGGACGCGTACATTTTTTGGGGATCTACCTTCCTTAGTTCAAAATAGGCATAGTGATTTTTGAAGGTTTCCCAAAGCACCTCAAAATTGTATTCGGGATCGTTCACTTTTTCGGCTGCCGCTTCATATTCGGGGGTATCTACCTTACAAATCGCTGGAGCGTCCTTGATTCTAACGAATAAATAAGTATTGATTCCGTCTTCAAGGGATAACGTATCATTTTGAAGTTTCAATTTATCTCCAAACTCCTCGATATCACCATCCATTATTGGCAAGCAGGAAATATCAGTAACATCTGCCAACAGATATTCACCATTTTCAATCTTAACGATTCTACCATAACCGAGCGATTCCCAAACACCATTCATTGTATTTTCACCCTTATTCTCTATGGATTCGCACGATAATAGCGCAAAAAAGAAAAAAAGTACAATAGCCGATCTCGCAAGTTTTGAGAAATTCATACAAAGATTATTAGAATGATGTTAGACCTCTTAGAACGGTAAGTTACTCAAATCAACGTTACCCCCCGAAATAATGATTCCCACTTTCTGACCTTGAAAATCCTCTTTATTGCGTATCAAAGCCGCTAATGTTACTGCACTTGATGGTTCGATAACAATTTTCATTCGCTCCCAGACCAAACGCATTGCAGTGACAATCTCTTCTTCGGTTACCCTAATAATTGCGCTCACATGTTCTTTTATGATTGGAAAATTTATGTCGCCTAGGGTAGTACGCAAACCGTCGGCAATAGTGTTTACCGTTTCGTTACCTTCTATTTTCCCACTTTGTAGGGAACGGTACGCATCATCGGCTTCAAATGGCTCACCACCGAAAACAGTACAGCCAGTCCCAAAATAATGCACGGCCAAACTGGTACCAGCAATAAGTCCGCCGCCCCCGACAGGACAAAAAATAGCATCCAAATTTGAGTGCTCAACCATCAGTTCAATGGCGGCAGTACCCTGTCCTATGATTACGTTCATTTGATTCGAAGGATGTAAAAAAGTTGCACCTGTTCTCAAGGCAATCTCATCGGCCATTGCCTGTCTTGCCTCTAATGTAGGTTCGCACTCATAAATAATACCTCCATATTGTTGAACTCCCTTTTTCTTTACTTCGGGCGCAGAAGTCGGCATTACAATGTGCGCCATTACCCCTAAGCTTTTCGCTGCCAAAGAAACCGCTTGCGCAAAATTTCCGGAAGAATGTGTGACTACACCCTTACTTCGTTCTTCTGATGATAATTGAACTATAGCATTGGTGGCACCTCGCATTTTATATGCGCCTCCGCGTTGAAAGTTCTCACACTTGAAAAAAACAGAAGCACCGATAAGTTCATTGATCAAACCAGAAGATAAAACAGGAGTATTATGTATATAGGGTTCGATACGGGCGTGGCAATCTAATAATTCTTGCTTTTGCATTGGAGTAGTATTATTGCAAGATAATTTTTTTAGTTTACAGTTTCACGTTCCCTTGCTCTATGGCATCTACCAAACCATATATAGTATTACCATGACTATGATCGGTTTCATAAATCTGAAATCCTTTTGACCTAAGAAATTCCAGCTCTTGCTCTGTAAGGCCACCGACTCTTTTGTCTTTTGAATTGTATACATAAATGGAATTCGTAAGGTCCACGTCCTTCAGCTCCTCAGTATATGAAGGCTCCCCGATCGCTGCTTTTAGCAACTGTTTTCTAGTATAGTACTTCAGTGATGCCTCATCGTAATCTGTAAAATCCTTAGTGCCCTCATCTGTTAAAAATATGCTCCCTTCTTGATAGGTTCCGTTAAAGCCTTTCGCATGAACGGCTACAACATTTTGAGGGTCACTAATTCTCCCTGAGGCCATCACATATTTATCGGCCAAAGCAGGTCGTGTAGCCAAGTAATGAGGAATAACAAACGCCCCATAGGAATGCCCCATGACATATACTGTCTTTTTCCTATCCTTAAAATACTTTATTGCCCTATAGACCATTTCAGAGGTGTGATCAATTTCCTTTCGTGCCATTTCCATTGTGAACTTTCCATCCGAATAAAACATGCCGGGATTTAGGGTATTGGCTTGATGCAAATGAACGCGGTAAAATTCATCGTAATTAGGCAAATATCTCCATTGTGTTTTCCGTTGAGAAATGAAACTCAATTCATCTTTGGGACCACCCTGCAATAGGATAGCAACAGTGTCTTTTGAAGGATTTCCATCTGCGACCCACAACATTGTTGTGTCTTGGGGTATTACGGTTTCATCAATGGAAAACGTAATTTTCTCTTTATCACCTGAAATTTTCTTTTCCTGCTTGCAAGCAGAAATAGCAGTCATCGTAAAGATCATTATGAGAAGCATCCGTTTCATATTCAAGAACTAAATTTATCTTTATATCAAGATAGTTACAATAGTACGACAATTTATCTTTACATCAAGATATTTAACTTATTTTTACATTTTTGTAATTTGGACATGAACGACTCTTCACAAGACATTATAGATAAGCTTATTCAAGAATGGGGGCGAGAACGGCCAGCACTCGATGCCTCTGCAATGAACATTGTAGGTCGTATTTTAAAATTGGGTAAACTGTTGGAAAAAAGAGCAAGCATGGCCTTAAAGGGTACAGGTATTTACTATACCGATTTAGATGTACTCGCTACCTTGCGGAGAGCGGGAAAGCCATATGAACTTTCTCCCAAAGAACTGATGCAGTCGGTTTTGATTACCTCAGGGGCTATGACAGCCCTACTCGATCGCCTAACGAAATTAGAACTCATATATCGCACCCCTGATGAGAAAGATGGTAGAATACGACGAGCTGCCCTGACGAAAAATGGGCAAAAAGTTATAGACAAGGCAATTGAAACACGGTTTGTAGAGGCCAGCGATGCTATAACGATCTTAGACAAAAACGAAAAAGAAAAAATGACGGAGTTGCTAAAAAAGCTTTTGAACGATTTAGACAACAGTAATAGACCCTAAGGGGGCCGTGACTCAACCAAATACTATCGCCTTGGGGTTCTCGCAGTCTAGAAGCCGACTATTTTGATGAAAGATCACCATCTGTCTTAGGAATAATCAACATATCATATCTGGCAACAACTTTTCTAAATTCTGCACTTGTATGATACGGACCGTATAAGAATTTCTCATTGAAAGTTCTTAGGTCGATCAACACCCATTCGTCTCGTTTCCCCATCGGGATAAATTCATTAAAAATTTGAAGGTAATATAAGTCAGAATCCACATAGTCCTCTGTACCTTCACCCTTCTCATAAAACCTCGGTATGAGCCCAATAGTGAGGCTTCTTTTTTCATAATACTCAGCCATTTCGTGAAGCATGCTCCCCACACCGTAAAATCCATTTCCAGTAATACCTTTGGCCAAATGACCTATGAACATCTTTACGAATACTTTGTCTTTCGAAAAATCGAAACCATCTCTTTTTAATTGAAACGCAAGTCGTTCTTTGGCTTCTTCGATGCTAAGTACATTCTTTTCAAAAAACCTCTTGTTCCCATAAGCCTTCCAATACTCCAAACTTTTCTTGAAATGATAAATCAATTCTTTGTTTACTTCAAAGTTTTCCATTTCAGCCAAATAGGAATTAACTGTACCTGTTCTGTAAAGCGCATTCATAAATCCTAAAACACCTTCATTGTTCAACTTGCCAAAATCTCGATAAGCAAGATCCAGAACCTCTTTTGTTTCTTGGTAAAGCTTCTTTAACTTGTACTGATTTGCTTTTGGAATATTTGAATATAGTTCGTCGACAAGCATTCCATAACTCGCCCAATCTTCCAATCCTACAGCAAAGATCGTCCAGTCCTTTTCGGCGACTTCCTGAATAAATTCTAAGCCCTCACTAGAATTCAAAATTTGAATGGGTGTTCTGATGTACTCATTTTTTCGAAATGAGTATTTGTGGTTTAGTTCTTCGGTTCTTTTGATCGGCGCAGTACTCTGTCCTATGCTGCTTAGTAACTTACCGGAAAACAGGCCTTCTTCCAACACTATCTTCTTATAATCCATGAGGTTCAAAATACCTAAAAGAGCACTATTCAGCTCAGCGTCTAATTTAGAATTCAAGGTGTTTCCCAGCATGGTCACATGCGCGGCGGAAATAGCCTCATTCAAAACCTGGGCACCTGCTCCCGTGAATTCTCCATTATTGATATCAAAGTCATAACTGAACTTCTGTATTGCGTCGATTGTAATAGAGTCTTGGGCTAGAACCATAGATGGCAAGCACAATCCGAATATCACAAGTATGTTTTTCTTAAAATTCACTTTAAATTGGTTTGATTTTATTGACCTTTTTCTCGGCTTGTCGCAATTTTATCTACGATAAACCACTCATTGTTAACCTTCATCAAGTTAAAATAGTCAGTTGATAAATGTGTTGGCGTTTCGATCTCACATTTAGCGGCAGCGATATTCCCGGTCACATCAATCTGAACGATTTTCCCTTCTGAATTTTTTCGCCTGGCCCTTGGTTTAAAAAACCCCAAATAGGTTTCTCTGTCATATACTATGACGCCACCATCTTTTAAATTCTTGAGTTTACATGTAGTATGCATTGCCTTTCCGATTTTAGTCGTGTCACCAGTCATCCATCCTTCAAAATACATGTTGATCTTTTCCTCGATCAGCTCTTTTTCCTTTTCAATCTTAATGTTTTGAGCCTGAGCCACGGCCGCTACTAAAAAGGCCATAATGCTCAATTGAATCATTCTTGCTTTCATAGGTTTTATTCTGTTTTAGTACTATTTTCTATCACTATCATCTTCCCATTTTCCTCATCGGTAAGTAGGTATAATTTCCCATCCAAACCTTGAACTATTTTTCTCGCCCGCACTCGATCATTTACAAATAGCTCTTCCAAACTGGTTATGGTATCGCCATCAAAAACAATACGCCAAAGACTGCCTCGTGAAAGTCCGGGTACAAAAAGATTGTCTTGCCATTCTGGAAATTCCTCCCCCCTATAAAAGCTAAGTCCTGTTGGCGCTACAGTATGCGGCCAATACCATTCGGGAGGCGTAAAGGTTCTATCGGCTAAAGGCGGAGGCGAATAGCCTGCACCTCGGTACCCCCCTGTTGTTTTTATGGGCCAGCCATAATTAGCACCTTTTCGCAGTAAATTGATTTCATCTCCTTGTTTTGTACCGTGTTCGCTAAACCAAATTTTCCCAGTCTTTTGGTTTAGGGCAATGCCCTGAGCAGCCCTTATACCAATAGCATACATGCCAGGGACGGCATGGTCACCAAAATAGGGGTTATCGTCTGGGATGCTACCGTCGTCGTTTAGGCGATAGATTTTTCCCCGCTTATCCTCCAAGTTCTGGGCAATCGGCATATCTGGTTGATTGGCCTCGGTAAACAAACGTTCGCCTACCGTTATATACAGCTTTCCGTCGGCTCCAAAAGTCATTCCTCCACCATAATGGAACAGGCCTATAGTATATGGCTCAGCAACAAGTATTGGTTTAACCTGAGTTAGCGAATCATTCTCCAATACGGCACGAATAACCTTTGTAGTGCTGTTTTCTCCTTTTCGAGATACATAAGATAGATATAGTATGCTATTTTTTTCATAGTTGGGATGTAGTACCACATCGAAGATACCGGCATTATACTTTAATTTTTTGCCGTTGGCATCTCGCGGAAAAGTACCAGCTGGGTATTTAGAGGAATCTATCAATAGACTATCGGCAAGATCATTAGGGAAACCCTTGATTTTTACCCGCTCCTTGGTGGTCAAATTCACCTTGAGTATATCGCCGTCTTTTTCGTTGATCAAAACCTGCTGCTCATTTAAGAACACTGCACTCCATGGGCGCTTCAAACCCTCAAGAACAATTCGTTTTTGAGGATGATGTTCAACTTTCTTTACTGTTTTTGGGGCAGTATCACAGCTCCAGATAAGGAGAAATGAAATTGTAATTAATTTGTACATAGGAGCACTATTGGAAATTTTGGTCAAAAATGGACTCCCCATGTCTAG
>CALIJE010000129.1 GCA_938017825.1 uncultured Flavobacteriaceae bacterium | reverse complement strand
CGCTCTAATGAGAATTATATCAGGGCAACATAAGGGCAGAAGAATAACAGCGCCCAAAAAGCTTCCGGTTCGACCGACGACCGATATGGCCAAGGAGGCTCTTTTTAATATATTGAACAATCGGTTTTATTTTGATGACCTGCGGGTCTTGGATCTATTTGCCGGTACAGGGAATATTAGTTTCGAATTCGCCTCGCGCGGCACCATGGAAATAACCGCGGTTGATGGCAATGCCGCTTGTGTTGCCTTTATTTCTAAAACTGCTGCAGATTTAGAAATGAATATTACATCGACTAAAAGCGATGCCTTTGTTTTTCTAAAGAAAGTGATTACCAAATGGGATGTGATCTTTGCCGACCCTCCTTATGCCATCACGATGGATGAATTTGAGGCCCTAACTACCTCTGTATTTGAAAAAGATCTTTTGGCCGAAGAGGGTGTGCTAATTATTGAGCATTCGGATAGAACCGATCTTTCTGCCTTATCTAACTTCTCTCAAAGTAGAAAATACGGTAGCAGTATCTTTAGCTTTTTTGAAAAAGAAATGCTAAACTGATGCATGGAAACCTTCGATGAAACAAGCATTATTGAAACCCATATTAGCTCTATACAGGGGAAGTCTTTGTACCTCCAAGAATATGGGGTTGGCATTTTTAAGGCAACACCCTCAAAATCGGCCTTAAAAAAAGCAATCAAAAAAAAATTGGTGACCGTAAATGGCCACGTTGCGCGCACCTCTACCCTTATACACGGTGGTGAAAGCATTGTACTACACCGAGCCGCAGAAATTCCAAATAAGCGAATATTCGTCTTGCCACTAGAAATTATTTTTGAAGATGATGACCTAGCATTGATCAATAAGCCTGCAGGAATTCTCGTTAGCGGCAACGCCTTTAAGACCATTACCAATGCCCTGAGGCATAATCTAAGTAGAAGTAATCAAATCGATGCAATAATACCACAACCCGCACATCGCTTGGATTTTCCCACCTCTGGACTATTGCTAATTGGAAAAACCAATTCGACCCTAGTAGCCTTAAACCATCTTTTTGAGGCTAAAGGTATTGCGAAATCATATTTCGCGGTCACCATTGGGAAAATGCAAAAAGAACAAACCATAGATGTTCCTATTGATGGCAAAGAAGCATTATCAACTTACGTTTTGTTGGAGACAGTAGATTCGAAAAGGTTCGGCTATTTAAATTTGGTACAACTCTTTCCCAAAACCGGGAGAAGGCATCAATTGAGAAAACATTTGGCAGCAATAGGTAATCCAATTTTAGGAGATGCGGAATACGGTATAGAAGGGAAGATCCTAAAAGGGAATGGTCTATACTTGCATGCCTTTTCTCTCGAATTTGTTCATCCGAGCACAAACAAAAAAATGTATTTTGAAAAAGAACTTCCAAGGAAGTTTACGCGGATATTTAAAAAAAGCAGGCCATAAGCCGGATTCTGTGCACCCCAAAACAAGTTCGGAGCTCCCTATCATTTATCTTGATCTTTGATTGCCCAAAGATTCTAACCGCCTACCCTTCGACTCGGGCGTGCAGCCCTCAAATGCCGATATACGTGACGTTTCACCACATAGAGTTTACCTGATTTCACTACAGCCGAACTGTACTTCCTTTCTGTTGCACTGGTCCGTCCGCCAATTGGCGGAGACGGGTGTTACCCGCTATGTCGCACTTCGGTGTCCAGACTTTCCTCCACGCCAAAAGACGCAGCGATAAGGTGACCTGCTGCGGGCAAAGTTAGGTGAATTGTTGATAAAAAAAACTTTAATAGCATCGAAAAAAAGGCTATGAACCAATGCTATTTCTATATTTGTAAACACTTCAAATTTCAATGTGGTTTTTGATTAAAATTTAATATTCATTGGAACCTTTTATCGTATCGGCTAGAAAGTACAGACCTCAGACATTCAAAGATGTGGTAGGACAGCAAGCAATCACCAATACCTTGGTAAATGCCATCGAGAACGATCATTTGGCACAAGCATTATTATTTTGTGGTCCAAGAGGTGTCGGCAAAACCACTTGTGCCCGTATTTTGGCCAAACGAATCAATGATGATGGTACCCATAGTCCTGAGGAGGATTTCGCTTTCAATATTTTTGAATTGGATGCTGCATCGAATAATTCTGTGGATGACATTCGTAGTTTGATCGATCAGGTTCGTATTCCACCTCAAACAGGTAAGTATAAGGTTTATATCATTGATGAGGTGCATATGCTGTCGCAATCGGCTTTTAATGCCTTCCTAAAAACCTTGGAAGAGCCCCCTAAGCATGCCATCTTTATATTGGCGACAACGGAAAAACACAAAATCATTCCGACCATTTTAAGTCGTTGTCAAATTTTTGATTTCAAGAGAATTACGGTTAATGACGCTGCGGAATACTTGAAATATATAGCAGAGCAGCAAGGAATAAATGCCGAAGTTGATGCATTACATATTATTGCCCAAAAGGCGGATGGTGCCATGCGAGATGCGCTCTCTATTTTTGACCGGGTGGTAAGCTTTTCAGGTAAAGATTTGACCCGCAAGGCCGTTACCGAAAACCTCAACGTTTTAGATTACGATACCTACTTCTCGGCAACAGATTTGATTTTATCCCAAAGTATCCCCGAGTTGTTGCTGTTGCTCAATAAAACATTGTCGCTCGGTTTTGATGGACACCATTTTATCAATGGGCTCGCTTCTCACTTTAGGGATTTGATGGTTTGCCAACATGAGGGAACCATAGAATTATTGGAGGTCGGTGAAACGGCGAAACAGCAGTATTTGGAACAATCCAAAAAAACCAATAAGGCCTTTCTCCTAAAGGCCCTTGAT
>CALIJE010000128.1 GCA_938017825.1 uncultured Flavobacteriaceae bacterium | reverse complement strand
GATGAAAACACACTTGAAGTTGCTCGTTTGTACCGTCGTAAGAACTCAAGGGTAAAGAAGGCATTGTCTTTTTACACGAAGAGAAACCGTTCTAAGATGGCTTAATATTCCTATGTTGACTTATTCCTTATAATGACCACGGCTTTTAAGTCGTGGTTTTTTTGTTTTTGAGAATTCGACATGTACTATTGCGAAATCTCTTTTTGAAGTAGGGGCCGTAAAACTTCCCAGACGGTATTGGCAACAATCCGCTGACCTTCCTTTGTCGGATGGATACCGTCAGCTTGATTCAATTCAGGAATACCGGCAACATTCTCCAATAGAAAGGGAATTAAGGTGGCATTGTTCTTTTTGGCTAATTCTGGAAAAATTTGGCGAAATTCTGAAGTATAGTCACCTCCCATATTAGGCGGTATTTGCATACCTGCCAAAACAATTTGAGTCTGCTCATTTTTTTTGAGTACAGCACTGATTATATCTTGTAGATTTCGTTCGGTTTCGTGCAGGGGTGTTCCTCGTAATCCATCATTTGCTCCCAATTCGAGCACAAAAATTGCCACTTCTTGGTTCAAAACCCATGACAAGCGGTTTTTACCACCAGCGGTAGTCTCCCCACTTAAACCGGCATTGACTACGGTAAAATCTAAATTCAAGGAATCTATCTTTTCTTGTATCAAAGCAGGGAATGCTTCTTCCGGGTTTAATCCCATACCCGCTGTTAGACTATTGCCAAAGAACAATATAACGTTCGATTCTTTTTCTTCTTGAACTGTTTCGACTGTACTGTTCGAACTACCTTCTTTGGCAGGTGAGCTTTTTACATTTTTTTCTCCACAGGAAATTAGGAGCACTATTGAAAAAAAATAACAAAGTTTTAATAGGTGTCGCATCTAGATCAAAGAGTTAAATCAAAATCATTTCCTAATTTGCCGATTGAAGTATATGGCGAAGAAACCAGATTTATGACAAAGATATTAAACGTTCATCAACTCAAGAAGACCTATTCAAGTGGTACCAAGAACTTAACTGTTTTAGATGATATTACTTTCTCGATTACAAAGGGCGATACTTTTTCAATTGTTGGCCCCTCAGGAAGTGGTAAGACCACTTTGCTAGGTCTATGTGCCGGCCTTGATCGCCCAGACGAGGGTGCAATAGAACTTTGTGGCACTTCGCTAAAAGGGCTTAATGAAGACCAACTAGCGCTGCTTCGAAACCAAAAGGTGGGCTTTATCTTTCAGGATTTTCAACTCTTGCCGACTTTAACAGCCTTGGAAAACGTTAGTGTGCCCTTAGAATTGCAAGGTGCAACAGATGCTTCTGAATCGAGCAGGCAACTTTTGGAAAAAGTAGGACTGGCAGATCGGGTGCATCATTACCCATCCCAGTTGTCAGGTGGGGAGCAACAACGAGTTGCCCTTGCACGTGCGTTTTCGAATAACCCATCCATACTTTTTGCCGATGAGCCAACAGGAAATCTAGATGAAGAAACGGGAGAGAAAGTAGTAGAACTTCTTTTTGACCTGAACAAGGCCGCTGGCACTACCTTGGTGATTGTGACCCATGACCTTGATCTTGCCAAGCGAACTCAGCATATTCTTCGGCTGAAAGGCGGAAAAATATTGAATGAAAAATCTACCGTATTATCTTGAAGGGGCAACTAAACAAAACGGAAGCCGGTAGTGCCTGGCTCTTTAAAATGGCGTGGCGCGATGGCAAAGCCAGTGGTAAGCGCTTATTGTTGTTTATTGCATCAATAGTGCTCGGCATTGCCGCCGTGGTATCCATTCAGTCCTTTAGCCGTAGTCTTGAAGATAACATCGCCCTGCAATCCAAAGAATTAATGGGGGCCGACTTCCGCATTGATAGCAATCAAAAACCCAATGAACGGGTATTGACCATAATTGATTCGCTTGGTGGGGCAGATGGGGAAGAAATAGGTTTTGCCTCTATGGCCGCCTTTCCCAAAAATGGGGCAAGCAAGTTGGTACGTGTTCGGGCCATTAAAGGCGGTTTTCCTTTTTATGGAAAACTAGAAACTACGCCCGAATCTGCGGGACAACACTATCAGAAAAATAAGGGTGCCCTCGTTGATGCCACGGTAATGTTGCAGTTCGGGTTGCATCCTGGAGATAGTGTTAAGGTTGGCGAGACCACCTTTCCGATAGAGGGTATTCTGCAATCTGCCCCCGGAAGTACGGCTATCTCTACTTCAGTGGCTCCAACAGTAATTCTGCCGCACGACATGATAAATGGTACGGGTCTGCTACAGCTTGGAAGTAGAATTCGCTACAACTACTATTTCGTCGCGGATTCGGGAACGGATCTTAAAAAGCTCAATGATGAAGTAGATCCTCTATTAGACCTCGAAAACGCTGATATGGACACCCATGCCGCAACAAGCGAACGAATGGGGAGGCGGTTCAACAATGTGGGCAAATTCTTGAATCTTATTGCATTTATCGCATTATTATTGGGTTGTGTAGGTATTGCCAGTTCTGTTCATATTTATATTAAGGAAAAGTTACGCGCCGTGGCAGTTCTTAAATGTTTAGGTGCTTCTCGCAGGCAGAGCTTCCTCATATACCTCATTCAGATAGCGGGTATGGGGCTATTGGGTGGCCTGATCGGGACCGTTTTAGGTCTGTTGTTGCAACAGTCTTTCCCTTTGATTCTACAAGATTTTTTGCCCTTTGAAGTAGCACTGTCGTTTAGCTTTCAACCGGTTATAATGGGCTTGCTATTGGGCGTATGTATGTCGGTATTATTTGCATTGTCACCCTTATTGAGTACTTGGTTCGTTTCCCCTTTACAAGCATTAAGGGTACAAGAAGAAACGCCTACAAAATCACAAAGAGCTCGTATGTTGGTCATGGTAGGCATACTTGTATTCATGTGCTGCTTTTCATTTTGGCTCTTGGGTAATCTTCAATACGCTCTTGGTTTTGTGCTGGCCATAGCCGTTACGTTTAGTATTCTTGCCGCAGTGGCGCTGCTATTTATGCGAATGGTAAAGAAGTTTTTTCCGGCGTCATGGGGATTTACCGCCCGCCAAAGTTTACTCAATTTATTCAGACCCAATAACCAAACTATGGTGCTACTAATAGCAATCGGGGTGGGTAGTTTTTTGATCAGTACCTTATATTTTACCAAGGACATCCTCTTGCAAAAAGCAAGCTTGGATGGCAGTGACAAAAGCCCCAATATTATAATGCTAGATGTGCAAACCAATCAAAAAGAAGCCCTTGTTGAAGATATATTGGCTAAAGGTCTGCCGCTCATAGATAATATTCCTATCATAACCATGCGCATGCACAGCATAAAGGGTCGCTTGGTAAATGATATTCGAACAGATACGGTTTCAAGAATGAACAGATGGATTTTGAATCATGAATTCAGAACGACGTATCGCGACTCCTTAGTTGCTTCTGAGACACTTACCGAAGGGGAATTTACAACCAACAGCACTTTAAATGGCCCGGTACCTATTTCATTATCAGACAATGTTGCCCGAGATGCGAGGGTAGTACTTGGAGATACACTTGTTTTTAATGTGCAAGGTGTATTGATGGAAACAATAGTAGGAAGTATTCGTGCTGTAGATTGGGGACGCATGCAACTCAACTTTTCCATTGTCTTTCCAAAGGGCGTTTTAGACAATGCACCTCAATTTCATGTAGTTTCAACCAAGGCTCCGAGCGAATCGGTTTCAGCAAGTTTACAGAAACAGGTGGTGCGTAAGTTTCCTAATGTTTCTGTCTTGGATTTGAGGCAAATACTGACCTTGGTAGAGGGCATTCTTGATAAGATTTCTTGGGTGGTCAACTTTATGGCCTTTTTTAGTATTCTAACAGGTGTTATTGTGCTGATCGGGTCGGTTAGAACCAGTAAATACCAACGTATTCGTGAGAGCGTACTACTGCGCACGCTGGGGGCCAAAAGCGCGCAGATTCTAAAGATTACCGCCTTGGAATATTTTTACTTAGGTTTTTTGGGAAGCGGAATAGGTGTTTTATTGTCTTTGATAAGCAGTCAGTTATTAGCCGTTTTTGTTTTTAAGAGTAGCTTTATTCCGTCGTTGATTCCCTTTATGATCATTTTGCCCGGCATTACCTTATTGGTTATGTTAATCGGACTATTTAATAGCCGAAATGTGCTGAACAGCCCTCCTTTAGAGGTACTCCGAAAAGAGGTATGAAATCTACTTGCATTGAGTAATCTTGAAATTGCTATAAACTATGTTCAATGCATCAAGAGCCCTGTAATAAGGGCGATTATCCGGGGGTTTGCGCGGTAGGGGACATGGTTTTTTACACAAAAAACTGCCCTGATCCCGAAGTATTGCTGAAAATCGGTTCCAAATAGGACTGATTTGCGATTAAAAAATCGATGAACTGCACAAAAAGTATCGTATTCAGATACTTGATTTTAACACTTTTTGGGGTTAAATGCACCTTTTTTCGGTGACCAGATGAACTGCATAGGTACGTTCACCGAAGCTTTTCTACACTTTGCCCGATTTTCTGCAACATACCGAAAATAGGGTGTTTTTGAACGAATGATACCATTTTGACATGTACTTGCAAGGTTATAATAATAACAAATCGCAAGTCATGAAAAGTATTTTAACCGTAGTATTCGTAATCGTTTTAGGAGTGTTCGCCCAAGCTAAGAACACGCCTGCCGATATCAAGGTAGAGACTATCGTGAAAACCATCGTTATCACGGAAGAACTTACCGAAGAGGTACGAGATGAAAACACACTTGAAGTTGCTCGTTTGTACCGTCGTAAGAACTCAAGGGTAAAGAAGGCATTGTCTTTTTACACGAAGAGAAACCGTTCTAAGATGGCTTAATATTCCTATGTTGACTTATTCCTTATAATGACCACG
>CALIJE010000127.1 GCA_938017825.1 uncultured Flavobacteriaceae bacterium | reverse complement strand
GGCGTTGTCGAAAAGAGAACCATAATAATATTGACCCTAATAGGAGGGAAACAATTAGTATACTCATCGTTCGGGTTTTGGAATTGCTTTCCGTTAAAGCAAGTTTTTGTTCGGCGATTTCCTTGTCTTTTTTTTCGGATTGGTATTGCACTTGGAGGCTATTCATATTTTTTAATCCCTCCTCTTGAAAAATACTATCCTTTTGTTGCGCATAAAGCTCTAAATATCCAATAGATTTTTCAAAGTCCCTTTCTTGCTTGTATAATTCGGCTAAACTTTTGTAAACATCTTTCTTTGTCTGAGCTGCGGCAACATCTAAATCTAGTGAGTTTAGTAATATTTTCTCCGCTTTAGCCTTATTCCCATTTTTAATAAATGCTGATCCAAGGGCCATCATAACAAAAGCCATATCCGATTTAAACCCATTTTCTTGCTGTATTTTAAGAGCCTTTTCTAAGTACTCTATCCCATGATTATATTGGTTTAGGTTAATATAGCCAATACCTATATTTTGATAGTCTGAAGCAATAGCCCATTGATTTCCTGCTTTAACATCTAGCTCTAAACACCGTTCAAAATAAGAGATAGCCTTTTGATCCTCGCCCTGCTCTCCGTAATTAGAACCCAGACTACTAAGTGCATTGGCCAAATCATCTTCGTTTTTTTCATTTTCATGAATCGTTATCGCTTTTAAAAAACATTCTTCAGCAAGGTTATATTGTTTAAGCTTCCGATGTATTATTCCAATACTATTTAGTGTCTTACCTACTTCAGATTTGTTCCCAATTTTCTCATCTATCTTTAAAGCCTTATACAGTTGTACTAAACTTTTATCATAGTTACCTTGAATCTGATATATAACACCTTTTTCATATAGTCCTTTAGCAATCTTATCCGTATTAGGGCCTTCTTTTTTAATATGGTTTAGATACAGATTGATATTTTGTAAAGCTTTATCAAAAGCTCCTTTATATCTATTAATTGCCGCATATTCATAATTTAATTCTAAAGCCCTATTCTCATCACCGATATCGGTATATATGCTATTTGCAGAATCAACATATTTTTCCGCAGAAGCTAAATCATTTCGAATTGCCAACCATCCTAAACGTTTATAAGCACTTGCCCTGTCAAGATCAACTTTGGACGAATTTATAACTACTTTCAAACTATCGATCTCTTTCGTCTGCCCGTACCCAATCACAGAGAAAACCGAAAAGAGAAAAAATACGCTATACTTTTTTAACATGGTTCGGTTTTTGGTTAGTTAAATACCACTAAATATTAGCACTAAAGCCCTGTTCTTAAATGTACGAAATTGTTGGGTTTGGTATTAGTTGATGAACCAGACATCATTTAATTCGCCTGCTCCATTTATACTTTCTCCGCCTATGACCCATATTTTATCTCCTAAGACATGACTTTGATGACCAGCTCTTTTGGAAAAAGCGCCATTATCAGAAGCGAGTATCCAATCTACACCATCACTACTATACCAAACATCATTACCTCCAAGGGTGTTGCTGGAGAGGAATCCTCCGATGACCCAGAGCTTATCGTCAAATACAACAGAACTATGGTACCGTCTTTCAAAAATTTCTAATAAATAAGGCGGGTTATCATTAACTATTTCCCAATCAATTCCGTTTGCACTAGACATCAATTTAGTAGGATCATTGTCCGTTCCTCCGATAACAAAAAGTTTATTCTTAAACACCAAAGCCGTATGCCTCTTTCTTACGCTTCCAATCACACCTTCTGATGCTAAGGTCCAAACAATCCCATCTTCACTAAACCAAACCTTGCTATTATGGATTACAAAAAGCTTATCATTAAACACAGTTGTAGTATGGAGAGAAATTTGACCAAATCCAGCTGAATTAGTCTCCAATTGCCAGCTTACTCCGTCTTCACTACTCCAAACATCTGATAAGAATCCTTCACTATTTCTTCCTCCAATAATCCATAGTTTTCCCTGAAAAGCAGTCATAGTATGGTCTTTTCGCTTTGGCCAACCTGCATTCGTAGTAACTTCTGACCAATTGAAACCGTCTTCAGAATTCCAAATATCATTGGTAAAAAAATCATCTGCCGTAGTATTGTGAGTTCCGCCTGAAATCCAAACTTTATCATTAAATAACGTAGATGCAAATTCGCGCCTTGCTTGAAAAGCAGCACTTTGTGTAACATTCGAAAATTGAATATTTCTGGTATCAAAACCATGTATATCACTCTCACTTTCTCCACCCTTGTCATCGCTTGCTGTAACTCGCCAATTGTAGTTTTCTAGAAGACTCAAACGCTCCTGAGGTTCAAAGCTCGTTTCGGTAGTTGTGCCAATTAAAGTGCTTGGAGTGGAAGTGGTATCTGCGTAAATTTCATAGGTGATTTGATCACCATCAGAATCAACAGCAGCTTCCCAATTAAAAGTAGGGCTCACGTCTATGTTTTGCGCATCTGCCTCAGGTGCGATTAGATTAAATTGCGATGGAGCTTGGTTAATAGGTTCTGGTTGCACTACTACTTGCTGTTCTGGCGCATCATCTTTACTGCAGCTACAAAAAGCTGCAAAAAAGAGGATTACTAAGGATATTTTGAAAAAGTTTTTCATGATTTCTATGTTTAAAAATTCTGGATTTAATTCGCACATTGGTTCGCTATACGCTCATAATAATCGCCACCGGGCAAATACAAAACTTGCTGCGTAAAGCGTTGAATAGGCATGGGCAAAAAACCATTTGGGCTATCTTCGAGCATATTAGGATGCGTGCTGTATAATAAGACGATCAACGTATTATTAGGGAGTGAAGCAACTTCCCAGTACCCTGGTGTCACATCACTGTCGCGGCCATGGGCATTGGCACCAGGCGTGCTAATCGTTAAGCCTCCAGAAAGCGATTCGGTATAGCTACCATCGGCGCAAAAAAGTACTTCTGCATACGAATACCCTCCCGAACCGCCATCATAAAACGAACTACTACTTCGTAATAAGGACCCCGCTAAAAACGTTCTAAATTGGTTGGCATCTTCTGTTTCAAATTGCATTTGACCGATATCTGCACCCAATCGCTCGCGAATAAGACGATGACCTTCTGCCAAATAAGATGGCGATTCTGTTCTACTAGTATCATCTTTGGTATACTTTTCATGCAATAGTTCTAATTCTTGAAGCAAACCTGTTGGATCATGTAAAAATTCTTGCTTTAGCTGCGATTTTAGCGCTATTTGACTTTGAATAGTATGGGTCTCCCCCATCTCATCAACTAAAAAATTGAGATAGGCCTTGAACTGTTTTTCAGTAAGCCGATAGCCATCTTTAGTAGCAATCAAATCACTGTCTAGTTCTTGTTTCACCTGCTCCCCACAACTAAAAAGTAAAGCACTTACCGCCGCTAATAAAATAGTTTTATAGATCATATGATTCTTTTTTCTTTTGCTCTTGCAAGGTCTACAGAAGATTAGAAGAAAACTTCAGGGGATTCCCTGAAATAAAAAACTCAGGGTTTTCCCTGAGTTTTCGATAACGCTCGACCAGACATATTTTATATTTTTACATAATGCTCAAAATTGCCTACCACCCTATTTATAAACACCACTTGCCAGAAGGCCATCGCTTTCCAATGTTGAAATACGATTTGCTACCCAAGCAGCTATTACACGAAGGCACCTGTGAAGAAGCGAATTTTTTCGAACCCGAAATTCCGAATGACAAATACATTGTTGCGGTACATGACCCCGAGTATTTCTACGATTTATTACATATCAAAATTCCCCCAAAACAAGCTCGCAAAATTGGTTTCCCTCTTACCGTGGATTTGGTAGAGCGAGAACGCATCATTGCGGATGGCACTATTAAAGGTTGTGCATATGCACTAGAGCATGGTATTGCCATGAACATTGCAGGTGGCACACACCACGCTTACACCGATCGTGGAGAAGCATTTTGTATGCTTAATGACCAAGCAATAGGCGCACGCTATTTGCAAGCTAAGGGATTGGCCGAAAAAATTCTGATTGTTGATCTAGATGTGCACCAAGGAAACGGCACTGCCGAAATCTTTCAAAACGATGCGTCCGTTTTTACGTTCTCAATGCATGGGGCGAACAATTACCCCTTTAAAAAAGAAGCATCCGATTTGGATATTTCGTTGGAAAAAGGAACAGATGATGCCAGGTATTTGTCTACCCTAAAGGAAACACTTCCGCAATTGATCGACACAGAAAAACCTGACTTTAT
The DNA here is from genome assembly GCA_938017825.1 of uncultured Flavobacteriaceae bacterium. Lineage (GTDB taxonomy): Bacteria > Bacteroidota > Bacteroidia > Flavobacteriales > Flavobacteriaceae > Pelagihabitans. The sequence goes on along the minus strand of CALIJE010000127.1, from coordinate 28,381 downwards.
CTTTTATCTAAGCGGGGTAGACGTTATCGCCACAGACAAATTAGGAACCCTAGGCATGAGTATAGAAGGGTGCAAGCAGCGCGATGCATTTGTATTGGAAACCTGCCATCAACTTCAAATTCCCGTGCAATGCAGCATGGGCGGCGGGTATTCTCCCGATATTAAAACTATTGTAGAGGCCCATGCGAATACCTTTCGGTTGGCGCAACAGATTTATTTTTAGAAAAAGTTCAGTAAAAAGACCCTCCTAAAAAATCAAATACGTACTCAATACCAGTAGGGTTATCAAAACACCTGCGATTGTAGCATACTTCCAAGGCGTCGTATCGATCACATCGGTTACATGGGGTACATACTCGTCTTGTTTCGGTTTCACTGCACCAACGATTAGCATAATGATCATATTGATCACGAATAAAATTCCCATAATATGCAAGAAATGCGGATAGGCCTTGGCTTTGATGATATCGAGCTCGGCTGCATCTGTAATGCCATTGGCCGCTGCCTCCGCTAGGGCACTATCTACCATTGCCGGACCTATTCCCAATAAGCTGATCAAATACATGATCACACCACCGATAAGAACGATTTTCGCTCCAATGGCCGGTACCTTTTTCGTCAAAATACCTATGATCACCACAGCCAAAATTGGTACACTTAGACTGCCCAATGCCTGCTGAATATAGGAAAAAAGCCCGTCGGGGGCATAACGAATAAACGGTGCGATCGACATTGAAATTACGGCCAAGCCCAAACCAAAACGCTTACCGGCTTTTACTGCCGTTTGTTCGCTGGCTCCACGATTAAAAAACTTCTTATACAAGTCAAAACCGAACAAGGTGGCGCTACTGTTCAATAAACTATTGAACGAACTGAGTATGGCCCCAAAAAGTACGGCTGCAAAAAATCCTAAAAGACTCGCAGGCAAGACCCTCCGAACCAATTCGGGATAAGAGGCATCGGCATCCGATAATTCAGATCCGAACATATTGTACGCAATTATACCGGGAAGCACTACGACCACAGGAATCAAAAACTTTACAAATGCGGCCAACATCATTCCTTTTTGACCTTCGGCCAAGCTCTTGGCACCAAATACCCGCTGCAGTATTGATTGGTTGGTGCCCCAATAATACATTTGTGCGATCATCATTCCGGTAAAAATCGTACCCACAGGAATGGAGGATGTCACATCTCCGGTAACATCGAATTTATCTTGGTTTTCAGCCCAGAGCTTTGATAGTCCCCCAAGCATACTACTATCATCACTAATCATTTTTAATCCAAAATAAGGAATAAGTAATCCTCCAATTAATAGGCCGATCGCATTGACAAGATCTGAAACAGCAACGGCCTTAAGCCCGCCATAAATAGCATATACAATGCCTATTAAACCAATACTCCACACACAAATCCAATAGGCAGCAGTTTCAGAAACGCCAAGGGTTTCGGGTAATTCGAACATGGTAATAAACGCTTTTGACCCTGCATATAAAATGGTTGGTAATAAGACGATGCCAAAAGCTATTAAAAATAAGATGGCAAGAATAGATTTGGTATGTTCATCGAAACGCCCTTCAATAAACTCAGGAATTGTAGTAATACCTTTTTTCATGTATTTAGGCAAGAACCAGAGGGCCGTAATGACCATAGCAATGGCAGCCAACGTTTCCCAGGCCATCACAAGAATTCCTTCCGAAAACGCCTGCCCATTTAGGCCAACAATCTGTTCGGCGGAAAGATTTGTCAGTAATAAAGATCCTGCAATCGTAAGGGCGCCCAAACTACGACCACCAAGGTAATAGCCATCGGCCGTTCGTTCATTTGTATTTCGGGTTGAATACCAGGCAACGCCTGCTACAAGTGCTGTAAAACCTATAAAACTAATAATTGCAAGCATACTGTTTCGTTAAATTTGGTTGGTTAATTATTATCGATATCCTTAATGAACTTACATGGGTTACCGGCTGCAAAAACGTTCGGCGGTATATCTTTCGTAACTACCGCACCTGAACCTATAACACTGTTTTCACCAATGGTTACCCCTGGGTTAATGATCGCCCCGGCACCAATCCAAACATTATCCCCAATGGTAATTGGTTTGGCAAACTCCTTTCCTGAATTTCGTGCTTCGGCCTCCAAGGGGTGTGTGGCCGTCATAATCATAACCGAAGGCGCCAACATTACGTTTTTGCCAATGCGTACCGGTGCGACGTCTAATATAGTACATCCAAAATTGGCGTATGCATTTTCACCCCAATATATATTATACCCATAATCGCATTTAAACGAATTTTCGATTAGGAAACGTTCTCCGGTTTCTGCAAAAAGTTCTTTGAAAATGTGGCGTCGTTGACGTTCTTTATCTGCTGGAATTTCCTCTAACTTTCTTAGCAAAGCCCGGGCATGTAATCTGCCTCGCACCAATTCTTTGTCCATTGGGTCATAGAGTAGCCCCTGTACCATTTTTTCGCGTTCGGTCATGTAGTCATCCCTTTTCTGACTGCACAAGATAAGATTTTGTGCCAAATATAAAAGTGGGTGGCGCTATACCTTTTGTGCGATTAAAATACCGCATGAGGGTATGGCAAGTTCCAATAGACCGTGACTAAAGTCCAATTGTCCTTCAAAAACCACCTGCCCTCTGCAGTCAAAAATCGTGCAAGAATAGCTACCCAAGTCTTTTGAATTTCTAATGACCAAGCGTTCGACCAACTGGCCATTATGCAAGTGTATATTAGTATCGGCCTTATTCAGTGTGACAACCATCTCCTCGTATACCCCAACTATTGTTGTATCGTTTTTTGATACGCGTTGAGTGGGATAATTTGCCAAGGGTTTGGAAGGAAGAAAATCTCCCTGTAACAAAACATCTGCATTTTGATTCCAATAACGGGTATAAAACGCTACCATCTCGAGGTGAGTTGGTGGGGCCTGGGTAAGAAAAATGGAAAGTTGTGGCACGCCAAAAAGTATATTGATCAATTGCAATGCCGCAACCTCAACAGCTTCGTTTGTATGCCATGTAATCATATCGGCATGCACCACAGTATTTCCACTAAGCATTCTAATGTCGGCAATTCTAATGCGGTTCATTACGGCATCTCCCGGGCAATCGAATGCACGAAATACATTTCCGAATTTGCGCATGGCCGGACCGGTATATTTCTGCCGAAATTCTATAAAAATATCCGGCTTTATTTTCGTTAAGCCTTCTTTTACATCGGTTAACAAGCGATCTACCGCCTCGTTGATAGATGCATAGTCGCGCCCATCTTTTTTGCCCAAGGGGGTATCTTCATACAAATGAAAATCATCGATAAAATCTAATTTGAAACCATCGAGCTTCCATTCCTCCAAGGCTTTGGTATAGATGCCGATCAAATGTTCTCGAACCTCTGGGTAGCGTGGATCAAAAACCGGTGCCCATCGATGATTCTCGGTCAAGAATTTGCCCTTAAAGTGTTGATAGGCTTTGGAGTGCTTTCCACAAAACGGAACGGAATACCACAAGGCAACCTTCATACCGGTAGTGTGTAATTGCGACACGAAATCCGCCATGTCTGGATAACGTTCAGGTTGCCAATCTCCTGTATAATCGTAGCCTCGATTAGAATCGTTCGTTTGCCAACCATCGTCTACGATGACCATTTCATATCCCATCCCGTAAGCGATACTACACTCCTCTTTCAGCAATTTCAAATCGAGATTTTGATGAAATTGATACCAGGTAGAGTATAACGCCTTTTTGGCGATTTCTGGAACTTTAGCGGGTTTTAGGTTCACATCATTCTCCCACCAGCTGGCAGTATCTTTGAGGCAGTTCGAAAAGTGAAGCTTACGCGAATCTATTCGCAGCTGTGCCTTAAAGTTGGTGATCTCATGTTCTGGTTCGGCAAAAAAAGTAATATGGCAATAAAACTGATTGTCTTCTTCACGCAATCTAGCGTTCATTTCCAGGGTATTGATGGCATTCGAACATGAAAAGGTGAGTATATTTTCATCGCTATTGCCAAAAAGACATATAACAGGAGCATCTATAGAGATACGGGTTTCCATATGTTCCAATTCCCAATCAGCCTGAATTCGTTTGGCGAAGTCGGTCGTAGGTTTCCACACTCCTTTAACATTGGTGCCGGGTAATTGAAACCGAAGTGTAATAGGTTTTGGATATAAAGGACTTTCACAATTGACCTCAAAATCAAATATCGAAAGTTCCTCCTGTTCAAGAATCGGTGTCAATGAGGAAGTTAACCCAGCTTGCTCATCATCAATACTAATGTTAGTTATCGTCTTGGTTTGGACTTGAACCATAATTAATTTTTAAACCATCCTTTAAGGAGTTATTATAGGTATTTGAAGAATTCATCTATCTCAAAAAGCGGATGTCCAATTTAGATAAAAGCCAAGCAACGAATCACTTGGCTTCTTCAAACTTAATAAACTAACTCAAAACTACTCAACTTGAGTAACATAATTCTCATAAGAGACTTCTTCAAACTAAACGGAAAAGCAACTTAAAATTTCCGCTAAAGACTAGTAAAGAAAAATATACTATGATATACTATGCTATAAGACAAAAATAGAACAAAAATTAGCTTATCAAAAATATTAGCGTTAAAATATTGCAGTACATGTCAATTTGCTGGCTATTCTTAGCAATCGATGATTTTGCGAAAAACCTATTTATAATCTTAAACCACTTAACAACTGATAGGCCAAAGCTACCTCAACTGATTTGAACTTCGCGATTACCTGATGATGAGGCCCTATGCCATAGTACTAAATAAGTAGTTTTCGCTAATAGTGGGAAATTGACCAAAATGTTAATACCGTACTATTTTGACTGCATCATTACGAAATACGTATTTTTTTCTAGTTTTTTTTCGAAGTATGGTTTTTTATGTTACATTTGTGATAGTAGCATAGTGTATCATAGAATAAAAATAAACAATTGCCCCACTATGTTATTCAGTATAGAACTAAGATTAACTACCTAAACTATTTGATTATGGAACAAAACTTCACTAAACGGAGTGGAATTAAGGCCATTGGCCTTATGTTCATTTTGACCCTTTTATTTGGAGTACACTCGATGTACGCACAAAGTACCATTACAGGTACCATTTCGGATGCCGATGGCCCCTTAGCAGGAGCTAGTGTAGTTGCCAAAGGCACAACCACTGGCGCCAGCGCAGATTTCGACGGCAACTACTCAATAGATGTACCAGAGGGTGTATCGGCACTTGTGTTCTCTTATGTCGGCTATGCTACTCAAGAAGTTGCCATAGAGGGCAGATCAACAATTGATGTGATTATGGACGTTGATGCAGAAGCCTTGAGTGAAGTAGTCGTTGTAGGTTATGGTACGCAACGTAAGGCAGACCTAACTGGTGCAGTGGGCTCCATTGGATCAGGTGACATTGTAACAAAACCATTAACAAGTCCGGATCAGGCCCTAGCCGGAACAATATCTGGGGTAAATATTACCAATAGGTCAGGGGACCCGGGTGCACCGATAAGCGTTCGTATTCGCGGTATAGGCACCCCGGGCGTTAACGACCCCCTGTGGGTAATTGATGGTGTGCCCATCGTTCAAACAACGAATATTACGGTCAACACCTCTTCCACCACTGATTCTAACCCTTTGGCCGGACTTAATGCCAACGATATTGAGTCTATAGATGTTCTTAAAGATGCAGCTTCAACCGCAATTTATGGAGCTAGGGCGGCTAACGGAGTTATTATCGTAACCACCAAGAGAGGTAAGTCTGGAGAAGCGAAGGTAACCTATGACGGCTATGTTTCTTCGGCGACCGTTAGAGATCGAATCGATGTTTTGAACACTCAGCAATATATCGATATACAAGGACAGCTAGGAAATGATTTTTCCGCTTTTAGCGGTTCACCAACAGTAGATTGGCAAGACCTTATATTTCAGAACAGTTTGGTTCAAAATCATAACCTTACCGTAAGTGGTGGCAACGAAAACGCGAACTACTTCATTTCAGGTGGTTACTTAGACCAGAATGGTATAGAAAGAGCACAAGGCTTCTCGCGCTACTCATTAAAAGCCAATTCAGATATTAAGGTCGGTAAGCGTCTTAAGTTTGGTGAATCCCTATTATTGGCGCAAACCGATAGGCAGGTACAAAGTGAGCAAGGAATCTTTGCTGGTTTTAACTCGGCGCGAAATGTTCCTTTTTATCAACCCTTCGGCGATGGCCCCTTGGGTTATAATCCAATAAATCCGAGTACCACAGGTGGCGCATTTGCGAGCAACCAATTATTCAATACCGATGATCGCTTTACAACCACGACCATTCAGAATCGCAAAATACTAGGAAACTTTTACGGCGAATTGATGTTGGTCGAAGGATTGAAAGCAAGAACATCTATTGGCCTTGACTATAATATCGGTAGTGGCGATTACTTTACAAGTGATGTAGATCTTCTAAATGGCGCCGCCGGTTCATCCTTGCTGATCAACTCAAGGCCTAACGAGCTTACGCTGACCACGGCGGCTACGTTGCAGTACGATAAGACTTTTGGCGGCGAGCACAATATTGGTGCCTTGTTCGGATTCGAGCAAACCAAATTCCGTTTCAATAAAGTAAGGATACAAGGACGTGGACTTTTAATTCCAACACGTGCGGATTCCGGTTCAGCCGTTGCTTCGGCAACTGAATCAGATCTTTGGACCTTACAAGGCTGGTTAGGTCGTTTAACCTATAACTACAAGGGTAAATATTTGGCAACTGCAAATATAAGACGTGATGCTACATCTCGTTTCGCCCCTGGCAATAGAGATCAAATATTCCCTTCCGTATCTTTGGGATGGCGCGTATCGGATGAGAGTTTCTTTCCGCAAGAAGGTGTTATCGACGATTTGAAACTTAGAGCAGGCTGGGGCCAATCGGGAAATCAATTTACTGGTCTTAATTTTGCCTATATAAGCGCTATCGATAGTAATGTTAGATATGTTGTTGGTGACGGTCAAGGATCGGTAGTGGCACCTGTACCTACCACCTTTGCCAATCAAGATTTGAAATGGGAGACCAGTACGCAATTTGATATTGGTCTTGATGCAAGTCTTTTAGACGGTGCACTAACAGCAACTTTTGATTATTATGATAAAACGACCGATGATGTATTGCTAGGATTCCCACTCCCATTTGCCTCAGGTTTCTTCCTACCTGCTGATGCCAACATTGGTCAGATCAAAAATTCGGGTATTGAATTATCGTTCAATTACGGTGGTGAATCTGGAGATTTTAAATACGGCTTTGGCGGTAATCTAACTACGGTTAAAAACGAAGTAACAGATCTTGGTCCAATCCCACAAATATTAAGTGGTATCGGCGGAGCACAAACACACCGCACCGTTGTTGGAGAAAGTTTAGGTCACTTTTACGGGTATAAAACCAACGGTTTGTATCAAACAGATGCAGAGGCAGCTGCCGCACTACCCGATGCCAACGGAACTCCATCAGCTGGTGACATTAGGTTCGTTGATGTTAATGGTGATGGACAGATCGATGCACAAGACCGCACCATAATTGGCAGTCCGTTCCCTGGCTTCTTTTACGGTTTCAATTTCAATGCGGAATATCAAGGCTTGGACTTTTCGATCAACTTTAGAGGTGCAGGGGATCGTCAAGTATACAACTCGGCACGTATTGCCCTTGAAGGATATTCCGGAACAGGAAACTTTAGCACTCAGGTACTGGACAGATGGACAGCTGCGGGCTCAACAAATTCCAGTTCCAATCCGAGACTGGTCGCCAATGATCCTAACGGAAACAATCGTTTTTCTGACCGTTGGGTAGAGGATGCCGGTTACCTTAGAATCCAGAACATTCAATTAGGCTATAGTCTTTCTCCAGAAAAACTAAGAACTTGGACCAATGATTTTGTGTCCAGAATGCGCTTTTATGTTGGCGCACAGAACTTGGCCACCTTTACCAAATATTCTGGCTACGACCCCGAAGTAGGTCGAACGCAGAGTTTTCAAAAAGGTGATTTCACCTTGGCCACAGGACAAGATGGCGGTGCTTCCCCATTTCCTACAATTGTTCAATTCGGATGGTCTATCACCCTCAATTAAAACTTTAAAAACTAATATCTTTATAAGAAAAACATTATGAAAAAAGTTCAAATAATAATCGCAGGTCTTTGTCTTCTTGGCGGCATTTTCTCGTGCAGCGATGAACTAGACTTACAACCCCTAGATCGTCTTACAGGAGATGCTTTTTACAAAACCAGAACCGATTTTGATGGAGCAATTTTTGCTTCTTATTCCTCCATACAGGATTTTTGGGGCACGAGTACCGAAACGCTTTCTGAAAATGGCGAGTTTTGGAAACTTTCAATGGTGGTAACCGATGATGTAGCGGCAGATCCAGTGGCAATTTCATCTTTCTTCGAAAGCGAGCAAATATCCATAGATATAGACAATTTACAGCTCAGGGCGGCAGATAGACCATTTGCGGCACTATACACTCAAATTTATGAAGGCATTTTTAGAGCGAATCTTGTGTTGGCCAATTTAGATGGTGAAAACGATTTGACGCCTGAAGACAAAGCCGTGCTTTCTGCTGAAGCTAAATTCCTTAGAGGTTGGTTTCACTTTCAGGCTTTAAAAATGTTCGGGACACCACCGGCAGCCTTGGAAATAAAAACAGGAATTAACGATCAGGCGTTGGCAAATGCAACTCAAGATGCCCTATTTACGGCAATACTGGCCGATATGGCCGACGCTGCTGCTGGGCTACCCGATTCTTGGGACGCCGGCAATACCGGACGCGCTACCTCATGGGCTGCTCGAGCATATATAGGTAAGGTAAATGTTTGGAAAGAAGATTGGCCCACAGCGATAACGGCCTTGGCCGATGTCGTTGACAATGGCCCGTATATGCTAATGCCGAACTTTGAAGATAATTTCGACTTTAGCCAAGAGAACAATGCGGAGTCGATATTTGAAGTACAGTATGGAGGCCCTTTTTCAGATGACAACCTATGGGTATTCGATGATACGCACTCTGAAGATTTTAAGGCTTCTCAAGGTATTGGTCGAGGATGGTATTGGGATGCCTCGAGCTCAAAAGGTGCACCGTCGGGTAAATTAGGCTGGTGGGTGCCTACCCAGAGTTTAGTAGACGCATTCGAACCGGGTGATGCACGAATTGCCTCTACCTTGTATCAGACAGGTGATATGTACTATTCCTATGATGGCGGCGGTCAGGCAGAAGTGCCCTATGACGCAGCTTGGTCAGAAACAGGGTATACACTAAAAAAATATAGGGGACCAACCAATACCGTTTCAGGAAATCATGCACCTAACGGGCAGGCCGATTTCAATAATGAGCGATGGATGCGTTTTGCGGAATTGAAGTTGTTATATGCCGAGGCCCTTATTCGTGGTGGAGGTGACCTGGGGATTGCCAGAGGTCAAATCGACGACATTAGAATACGTGCCGGCCTGGGCAATACCGCTGCTGCTGATGGAGACTTATTGATGGCAATGATGCAGGAAAAAAGGGTTGAACTGGCCACAGAACCACATCGCTGGTTCGACATTACACGCTGGGGAATTGGATCGCAAGTCTTTGGAGCGGCATGGGACGACAAGTTTAATGTTTTCCCTTTTCCACAGTCCGAAATCGATAGATCTGGTGGTCAATTAATCCAGAATGCAGGCTACTAGAGCAAAATAGTACTGTTAGTTTAAACGGTCAATAACTGACCTGTGGGAATCCAATCTATTTTAACTGATTGGATTCCTTTTCTTTATTATATTCGATCATGCCCTATCCCAATATCATAAGAAGCCCTTTATCACTACTGTTTTCTATGCTCTTAGTGGGATTAACAAGCTGCGACAAAACGGGAAACACTTCGTTTAAAGAGATGACTTCGGCCGAAACAGGCGTTGATTTCAGCAATACACTTACCATTGGGGGAAACCCTTCGGTATTGGAATTTGAATATATGTACAACGGTGCAGGTATTGCGGTGGCCGATTTTGATTTGGATGGATTGCAGGATCTCTACTTCACAGGAAACATGGTGAGCAACCGACTTTATAGAAATCTAGGCGATTGGAAATTCGAGGATATTACCGAAAGGGCCAATGCCGGCTCCACAGATTGGTCGAACGGTGTTTCCATAGTCGATATCAATCAAGATGGTTACCCGGATATATACGTAAGTAGAGGTGGTCCCAGAGGATCTTCGGGAGCTCAACGCGCCAACCTACTCTTTATAAACAACACCAAAGAAAAAGGGGAGATCAATTTTGTTGAATCCGCCCAAAAATGGGGATTGGCTGACGAAAGTTATTCGGTTCAAGCGTCCTTTTTCGATTATGACGGGGATCAAGATTTAGACATGTATCTCTTGAGCAATGCCTTGGTTGATTTCAACAGGAATACCTCAAGACCCAAAGACCGCACTGGCAAAGCCCCCTCTGCAGATAAACTATTTCGAAATAATGGGGATGAAACTTTTAGCGAAGTTTCCTCCGAAGCCGGAATTTTGATCGAAGGTTTTGGTCTTGGTGTCGAAATTTGTGATATGAATACCGATGGCTGGCCAGATGTATATGTTTCGAACGATTTTCTCACAGACGATTTCCTGTATATCAATCAGCAAGATGGTACGTTTAAAAACGAAAATGCGGCCTATTTTAAACACCTGACCTTTAATGGCATGGGGAACGACATTGGCGACATAAACAATGACGGTCATATGGATGTTGTAGTTCTTGATATGCTCCCACCCGATAACAAACGTTGGAAATTGACCATGATGGGCAACAACTATGACGAATTCCAAAATAGCATTCGTGATGGTTACCAGCCACAATACATCCGAAACACCCTGCAGTTGAACAACGGAAATGGATCCTTTAGTGAAGTCGGCCAGTTAGCGGGTATCTCGGCAACTGAATGGAGTTGGAGCGCACTGTTGGCAGATTTTGACCATGACGGCAAAAAGGATCTCTTTATTACCAACGGATATAGACAAGACATTACCAATCTCGATTTCATGGTCTATGGCAACAATGTACTTACCATGGGCACTGAGGAAGCCAACAGAAAACAACGCCTGGATGCCTTGAACAAATTGCCAGGAATTAAAGTGCATAATTACATGTACCAAAACATGGGGGACCTTAGATTTGAGGATGTCACTGAAAATGCTGGCTTTACCAAACCTACCTACTCCAATGGCGCAGCCTATGCGGATCTGGATAATGATGGCGATTTAGACCTGGTCATTAATAATATTGATGATCCTGCCGGTTTATATAAAAACACGGTGACCAATTCGGCGCATAAGAACTATCTACGTTTCACTTTCAAAGGAGCGGCGCCAAACCTTCAGGGTTTAGGCAGTCAAGTAGAACTCTTTTATCAAGGCCAATATCAAAAGCAATTTTATACCCCCACGCGAGGATACCTTTCTACCGTAGAACAGGCCTTGCATTTTGGGCTTGGTAATACAACTCAAATCGATAGCGCCAAAGTCACTTGGCCAGATGGCAAGACGCAACTTTTGACCAAGCTCCAAACAAACCAATCCGTAGTCCTTAACCAACTTGATGCCCATTCGCAAATCGCTCAAAAAGTACGAGCAAAGGATACCACTGTATTTACATCATTGGATAGCATTGGACTCGACCGTAAACACCAGGAAAACGATTTCGTAGATTTTAAGGTACAACCACTGTTGCCGCACATGCACTCTAGAAACGGCCCCGGACTCGCTGTCGCAGACGTCAACAATGACGGTCGAGAAGACTTATATCTTGGTGGGGCCAAAGACCAAGCTGGTCAACTGTTGCTTCAGCAAGTTAATGGTTCATTTATTGCGCAAGATTTTTTTGATGCCGGAAGCGAAGATATGGGAACCCTCTTTTTCGATGCAGACAACGATGGCGACCAAGACCTATATGTAGTAAGCGGTGGTTCCACAAATCCTATCAACGATTCAAATTATCGAGATCGTTTGTATCAAAATGATGGTTCGGGCACCTTTAGCAAGGTAGAGTTGCCTCTTCTACCTATTAGTGGATCGGTAGTTACTGCGGCGGATTATGACAAAGATGGTGATTTAGACCTCTTTATTGGTGGACGCGTAAGACCTGGTGAATATCCTCTGGCACCGAGTAGCGTACTTCTCCAAAACCATAGTTTAAATGGAAATCTATCCTTCAAGAAAACCGAGCAAGACATACAAAAGACCTTTAATGAATTAGGGATGGTAACCGCAGCCTTGTGGACAGATTTCAATAATGATAATTGGCAAGACCTCATTGTTGTGGGTGAATTCATGGCGATTCGTTTTTTTAAGAATTCGATGGGCGTATTGAAGGAAGTAACCAACGAAACAGATCTCAAAAACACCCATGGCTGGTGGAACAGCATTAGTGCGGGTGATTTTGATCATGATGGCGATACCGACTACGTGCTTGGGAATCTTGGACAAAATGCTAGAATAAAGGCAAGCGCGGATGAACCATTGTGTATCTATGCCAACGACTACGACAAAAACGGACTTATTGATCCGGTCATGTGTTATTACATTGATGGTGAAAACCAAATAGCCCATTCTAGAAATGATCTTATCGATCAGATCAACCCTATGCGAAGTAGATTTAAAACCTACAATGATTACGCCGAGGCCCCGTTCGAAAAATCTTTCTTGAAGGAAGAGTTAAAAGATGCCTATGTGGTAAAAAGCGAAACCTTTGCAAATTCATATTTGGAAAATCTTGGCGAAGGAAAATTTCGGCTATCAGAATTACCAAGACAGGCACAAATAGCGCCAATCTATGGTTCCTTAATAGATGACTTTGATGAAGATGGTCATCTGGATATACTTGCTGTTGGAAATTTTTACAGCGGTGAGGTTTTTTCTGGTCAGTATGATGCGGCTATTGGTTGGTATTTAAAAGGGAATGGAAAAGGAACTTTTTCTGCTATGGATGTTTCTACAAGTGGTTTTTTTGTGCCTGGCGATGCCAAAAGTTTGGTTCGATTGGACATTAAGGGCAAAGAAGCCATTGTTGCCGCCATAAACAACGGTTTTCCAAATGCCCATTTTACGAATAGGCGCATACAGGTAGATTATCAGATCAAACCAAAGGACCTATATGCTACAGTTCGATATGAAAACGGAATCGAACGAAAAGTTGAATTCTACCATGGCTCAGGATATTTATCACAGTCAACAAGGCGTTTAAAGGTTCCATTCGGGGTGGCCGAAGTTGCGATTACCGACATGTATGGAACTACAAAAATCATCTTTCCTATTCCATGAAAAGCTTCAAACCATACATCGTAATTCTCGTGGTACTTTTGGGCCTCTCGTGCAGTCAAAAAGAGGGATCCCTTTTTCGGGCCTTGAATCGTGCGCAGACGGGAATAGATTTTCAAAACTACATCCAAGAGAACGATACCATCAACGTTTTTGACTATATGAATGTTTATACCGGGGCAGGAGTGGCCGTTGGGGATATAGACAATGATGGTTTGGCAGACGTTTATTTTAGTGGCAATATGGTCTCGGGTAAATTGTACCGTAATTTGGGGAATTTCAAATTTGAGGATATCACCAAAACATCTGGCGTCGAGAACAACAGATGGGGAACAGGAGCTACCATGGTAGATATTAACCAGGATGGTTTGTTAGACATATACGTTTGTGTATCGGGTGGAGCAGAACTTTCGGAAAGAGCGAATATGCTCTTTATCAATAACGGACCTTCCGCTGCTTCGGGAGAAATTACCTTTACCGAAAAAGCAGCTGAATATGGCCTTGCAGATACTCGACAGAGCATGCAGGCCGCTTTTTTTGACTATGATAAGGACGATGACCTAGACATGTACCTCTTGGTCAACCCTGCAGCCTACGAATACAAAGTAAACATAAGCCAGCCCAGGGTGCTCGATGGTAGTTCAATAAGCAATGATCGCTTATACCAAAATGACGGAAATGGTAAATTTACCGATGTATCGCCAGACGCTGGGGTGCTGGTAGAGGGATACGGATTAGGGGTAGGTATCTCTGACATCAATGATGATTCATGGCCAGATATCTACATCTCCAATGATTTTATTGGTAATGATATTCTGTACATCAATCAAAAAGATGGCACCTTCAAAGATGAAATTACCGAGCGTATAAAGCATACCTCCTATGCAGGAATGGGCAATGACCTCGCCGATATCGACAACAATGGTATGCCTGAAATCTTGGTCCTAGATATGAGGCCCGAGGACAATAGACGACAAAAACTAATCATTTCCTCTACAGGATACGATCGCTTTCAACTGATGCTCAATGCTGGTTATAATGCCCAGTACAGTAGAAATACCTTGCAACTCAATCAAGGAATGGACACGTTTGGCGAGGTCGGCTTTTTGGCCGGCATAAGCAGTACCGACTGGAGTTGGAGTCCCCTACTTGCCGATTATGACAATGATGGTCATAAAGACCTCTATGTAACCAATGGCTTTTTACGAGATCTTGGCAATCTAGATTACATTCATTATCAAGGCATCTATGACAATCCATTAGGTACAATGGAAGCCAAAATAGAGCAGAAAAAGAATTCGATCAAAGCACTTCCTAAAGCCGATTTGGTGAACTACGCTTTTCGAAATACTGGAGGCGCCGTCTTCGAAAAGACATCTACAAACTGGGGATTTACCGAAAAGAGCTGCTCTAATGGGGCTGCTTATGCGGATTTGGATAATGACGGCGATCTAGATCTTTTGGTCAATAATGTCGACCGGCCAGCTTTCGTTTATGAGAATCAAAGTGAGAAAATGGCCAAAGCCAATTTCCTAAGAATAAAACTAATAGGGAAAAAGGGAAACCTGCAAGGCATAGGCGCAAAAATTAAAATCGCTACAGCTACCACGAGCCAGTATTATCAACATTTTTTAAGCCGAGGCTATGAATCAAGTGTAGATCCCATAGTACATTTTGGCGTTGCCAGCGATTCAATTATTGATACCATCGAAATCGAATGGCCAGACGGCTCAACTCAATCCCTAGTACAGCAAAAGGCAAATCAATTGTTGGTCCTTGAGCAATCTGGAGCACAAGCTACAACAGCAAAGAGTCAATCGGCCAGAAGTACATTGTTGACAGATGTAACTGATAGTTTAAATGTAAGCTATACGCATATAGAGGATGATATGGTAGACTTTAAACTGCAACCCATTCTACCGCATATGCATTCACGAAATGGTTCCGGTATAGCGGTAGGCGATATTAATGGCGATGGCCTGGAAGACTTTTTTGTTGGCGGGGCAAGTGGCCAAACTGGCAAACTACATATACAACAAACCGATGGTTCATTTGTGACTTCCACCCAGGATTTTGACAGTGAATATGAAGATATGGGGGCGCTTTTCTTTGATGCAGATGGTGATAACGATTTAGACCTTTATGTCGTAAGTGGTGGAGTAACACGCACAGGAAACTATCAAGATAGATTGTACCTAAACAATGCTTCGGGCAATTTTGAATTATCCCAGGCACTACCAAAAATAAATGTGAGCGGGTCTGCGGTTGCTGCGGCAGACTTCGATAAAGATGGTGATCTAGACCTTTTCGTAGGTGGTCGCGTGAATCCTGGAAATTATCCCCTACCGGTGCGCAGCTATCTCTTGAGAAATAAGACTGAAAAGAATACGGTCGAACTGACTTTTAAAGATACAAGCGCTGAAGTAGATGGTTTTGACCAATTGGGCATGGTTACCTCCGCACTTTGGACGGATTATGACAATGACGGGTGGACAGATTTAATCGTGGTAGGTGAATTTATGCCCATTACGTTCTTTCATAATGACCAGGGGATTCTGAGCAAACAAAATAATACAGGTCTTACCAAAACTGAAGGCTGGTGGAACAGTATTAACGGTGCTGATTTTGACCAAGATGGAGATATCGATTACCTTCTTGGAAATTTAGGGTATAATACCAAGTACCGCGCATCAGCAGACGAACCTCTTTGCATTTACGCCAATGACTTTGACAAGGACGGTAATCTTGATCCTGTTATGTGTTACTATATCGAAGGAGAAAATCATTTGGCCCATGGCCGAGATGAATTAATAGGTCAAATCAATGCGATGAGAGGGCGTTTTAAGACCTATGAATCCTACGCGGAAGCCTCTTTCGAAAAGTCGTTTCTACCAGAAGAACTAGAAGACGCTCTTGTGGTAAAAAGTCATAATTTTGCCAGTAGTTATCTTGAAAATTTAGGTGACGGTACATTCAGATTAAAGGATTTACCGATGAGCGCGCAAATTGCTCCTGTTGAAGGCATCTCAATTGTAGATGTAGACCAAGATGGTCATTTAGATGCCCTTCTTACCGGAAATTCCTATGCAACGGAAGCGGCCACGGGACGTTACGATGCTTTTAAGGGTGCCTTGTTAAAGGGGAACGGCAATGGCGAGTTTACCGTGGTACCTCTTGAAGAAAGTGGGTTCTTTAATGATGGTGATGCCAGTGGACTTGCAGTTCTGCAAGGTGTAGCTGGCAAACCACTGATTATTGCAAATAATAGCAATGGTCGTACAAGACTGTTTAGTAGTGCGTCGCCAATGCAAAAATTCGAGCCAGTTACTATTGCCCAAAATGCTCAATACGCAGAGGTCATCCTTAAAAATGGAGGACGTTATCGGGTAGAGTCGTATTATGGATCGGGTTATCTTTCGGGAAGCTCGAGAACCATTGTGCCAAATGTTCATATCAAAGAAATAAAAATTACCGATGTTGAAGGATTGTCAAAGACTATTTATGAGAGTAAGTCCACTAACTAGTGGGATTGTTCTCCTACTACTAGTAACCGCCTGCTCAACCAAACATGAACAGCAAAATCTCGATGTGTATTTTGAAAACAGTCTGTCGCGTTTTAACAGGGCCCTGACCAATGTTATTGTATCAGATATTTTTACCCCTCCGGTAGCGAGTAGAATATATGCCTATCCTAACATTGCAGCCTATGAGGGTATCCGATTTATGGACTCCACCAAAATCTCCTTGGCGGGTCAATTAAACGGATTAAAAGTGCTCCCCTTACCTGACGAAAACAAAAAATACTATTATCCCTTGGTGTCTATGGTGGCTTTTACGAATGTGGGGGAAGCACTTGTGTTCGATTTGGAAAAGGTAGCCGCAATAGAAGAAAAAGTTCTACAAGAAGTACAAGACATCGGTATTGATGAGGAAATCTATGCAAACTCCGTTGCTTTTGGCGAAGACATAGCCAGAGCCGTGCTCTCCTGGGCTTCCAAAGATGGGTACCTTAGAAGAACGGCCTTACCCAGATATAGTGTTTCTGACGACCCGGGTCGGTGGCGCCCAACTCCTCCTGATTATATGGAAGCGATCGAGCCACATTGGAACACCTTGCGCCCGTTCACCTTGAGCTCTGCAGGGCAGTATGATCCAGGCTTACCAACAGCATTTGATGAGAATGAAAATTCACAGTTTTATGCAGAGGCCCTGGAAGTCTACGAAACCGTAAAACAACTCGATTCAAGTCAGGTAGAAATCGCAAAATTCTGGGATTGTAATCCTAATATCTCAACGACCAAAGGGCATGTAATGTATTTTCAACAGCAAATTTCCCCCGGTGGGCATTGGATCCATATTGCCGCACAAGTACTGGAACAGGAAAATGCCGGTGTGGTTAAAGCTGCCGAAACCCTAGCATTGACCAGTATTGCCTTGGCAGACGGTTTTATAAGTTGTTGGGATCAAAAATATAAAAGCACCCTCACCCGACCAGAAACCTACATCAATACATATATTGACCCAGAATGGATGCCCATTTTACAGACCCCTGCGTTTCCAGAACATACCTCCGGACACAGTGTGGCTTCGAACGCAGCTGCTACCGTACTTACACATTTCTTTGGAGATGATTATCATTTTATTGATGCCACGGAAGTCCCATACGGACTGCCAGAACGCAGTTTCAGTTCCTTTATACAAGCCTCTGAAGAAGCTGCTATCAGTAGGCTCTATGGTGGAATCCACTATCGGCCCGCAATTGAACTTGGCGTGGTTCAGGGAAAACAAGTTGGGCAGCATGTATTAGATAAAATTAGGCTCCACAATACTACTGTCGCCTATAAAGAATGACGTTTTATCAAATTAATGGGCATGAACACTTGGGTGAGTTCCTGCTCTTTAATATGGCTTGCAGCTTTTTTGGCCATATCCTTAAAATCAGTGGAAATAGTAGTAATTCCTCCAAATACGATTTCCTTGACCACATGATCATTATGGGAAAGTATACCTACTTCCTTACCAATGCGATATTCGTTGTTACGACAATCGCGCAATACTTCCCAAAGAAACGTATCACTGATAAAAAAGTACAATGTTCCCTTTTTAACTGAATCGGGTTTGTATTTTTTCTCTACTTTTCCATCGATCTCATAATCGGATAGAAATCTTTCATATGCGTTTTTGATGCCGACCGGGTAATCGCTTGCTTCGGTAAAAAACAATATCAACTTTTTATACTTTCGAATTGCCGGTAGTAGCTCAACCAATTTTTGATAAGTGGTCTCTTCGAATTCTTGGGAAATAAATGAATATTCAGGGTCTAGCTCCAAGTACCTATCGATCACCAATAATTTTTTAGGACTAATACTTTCCAAAAGGGGCCTAATCGACTGGTCGGGAATAGGTGCAACCACATACATCCCATATTTACCTCTGATGTTCGCAAATATGGTATCAAAAATGCTGAGGTTATTGTGATGAAAAAACACATCGATTTGAAAACGTTTGCCAAGTTCTTTTCGAAACGTATTGTAGAATTCTTCTTGAAATCGATGAAACGAATACATTAGCAAGGCCACTTTCAAAGTGACCTTGGTTTCTTGGCTTATGATATAATACCCCTTCAATTTCTTAGACTCGACCAGGCCGCGTTCTTTCAACTCTTCATAGGCTTTCACAATGGTCTTTCTGGCGAAGCCGAGATCGGCGACCATTTTGTTGATCGATGGTAATTGATCCCCAACAGTAAGAACACCAGAATCTATGGCTTCTATAATGCCATGTACCAGTTGCTCGTGTTTTGATAGGGTATTTACCTGTCTAAGGTCATTGATTTTATCCAATAAGGACATAGAAAGTATACTACTTAAGAATTAGTTCGGGAATGTACAAAATTAAATGGAAAAATGGCCTTCTAAGCATACTTAGAAGGCCATGATATCAACTAAATACTTGATTTGACCGGTAAATTTTCATCACTGATTTAGTGTTCCTTTTTATTCAAAAGTCATATCAAAACAGGTCAAGGCTCCCTCACAAGATGAAAAAGCCACAAATCTGGCTTGTTCCAAAACAGTAGGATCGGTGAATTTGAACTCTGCCTCTTCCCCTACCACTGAATTTTCCATAGAAGCCAACAAAACATTATTCTCATCGTAAACGAATGCTTTAGTGCAACCATTCCCACAGAAATCGGTATACTTGAGAAGAATTTCGGTTGCGGTCAAATCCTGAAAGCTTCCAATATCGAATAATATCCTAGCAGGGAAGGCCCCGATTCCGCCATTAAAATCACCAAAACTGCATGCACCGGCGGCACAGTCCTCAGCAGTGGTTTGTACTGCGCTCACCAAAACAGTGTTAATTGACACCACCTCACCACATTGTGTAGGATTAAATAGGGAAAGATCTACGAAACTACCACATCCTGTAGTTGGGTTAATCTCGGCCTCAAAAATTACCGGCTCATCCTGTTCAATTTCATTACCCTCCTCATCCTTTATGGTCGCTTCGGCAAACCTTTTGTTGCCCTCCTCATCGTCTTGCTTGCCTAACGTCCAGTTGAACTGAGCCATCCCTTGGGCATCGGTTAAGGCACTGGTCGGATCGATCGATCCGCTCGAACTCGGGCCTCCAGCTTCTGTAATCAGTTCCATAAAAACTTCCTCATCGGCAAGCGGTTCATCCTTGCTATTGGTAACTTGAACCACTAAAGGTGACGGTAATGCGGTTTCTTCGTCAGCTTTTTGATCAGTACCTGAGACTATTTTTAATATTTTACTGTTGATTTCTGCCTCGAGTTGAAGCGGTTCACCTATATCTTCGGCCTTGCTATCTCTAATAGTTACCTTAGCGAAACGCTTGGTGCCTTCCTCATCAGAGGCTTTACCAAGTGTCCATATAAACTCCGCAATACCTTCTTCGTTGGTATCGACCACCTCAATGTCTATAGAACCGCTACTACTGGGTTCTCCGCTTTCTGTGACCAGTTCAATATGCACTGGGGCCAGTTTAATGGGATTGCCAAGATTATCGAGAACCTTAAGTCGCAAAGGCTCCTCTAACGGCTCTTCCTCGTCCCCTTCTTGTTCGTTTCCTGAAACGATTTCTAAAGTCTTTGGGGCATCCCATAGGGATTTGGCAAAGGTTCCCGTTCTTGCAAAATCAAATAAAGATCTTCCAAAGATGACAGCTTTCACGCCCATAGTCAAATTAAGTCCAACTCCAAAAGAAGAATCCCAGTCATCACCATTTGCGTTCAAACTCATTTCATATTTGGCGAACATTTCAGGCTCAACATAAGGCGCCACTACTCCATAAAATTTTACCTGTACGTTGGGCGTAATCGCCAAAGTCTCGGTGAGATTTACTGCTGAATTATAGCTTAATGGATCTATGCTCGTAGACTCCCCTGTATTGAAGCGTCCCGTCCATTGTCCATTATCAAAATTCACCCCGGTATCTACCGTATAGGTTTTCGTATAACTCCCTGAGGCCGTAAATGTAGCATCCAGGGTGGTATTGAGGGAGGCATTTAGACGTACGTCGGCAGTAACCACTACAGGAACCGTACCCACTACAAAAGTGAAGCGTTTTCGTAGGCGAACCAATCGAACATCATTGGTGACACTAACGCTTGCCCCGGCACCAAGCTCATAGCCCGCGCCAAGACTCAGCTCTGCATTGTCGGCCTCGAAAACCACCGATTTTACACTAAAACCTCGTATTTCAGCGTCAAAATTGAAATTAGGATTAAATTTTGCGTTTCCACTTACGGTAAAGCTTAAGCCTCCTGAGGATAAGGAAACGGCATCCATATTAAAACTAAATGTATTCGTTTTATCTATAGTTATACCCTTGGCGACATAATCAAATATCAGTTCGCTAGAAGTAATTTGATACCCTTTGTTGGTCACTTCCTCTAAATTTGCCAAATCCAAATTGAAAGACAAATCGGCATTCTCGAAAACTTGATCCAAAGCAGCTTGCTCGGTTTCCATAGTTTGTGTATTACCGCTTAACGAAACCGAATTTACTTTGCGCAAGAACCCATCTTCCTCGTCACCGACAATGATATCATTTACAGCGACCGTCGCCACATCACCAGTATATTCAATAATGTAAATGCCATTTTCGATATCCGTTTCACTGCTGACCAAATCGGAAGTGTCATCCAAAATTACTACTACATTATCAGCAATTTTTGGGTTTTCTAACTCAGGAACTGGATCTTCGGTCGACTCAGGTACGGTGGGTGTATTTGGTTTGGGTTCGTCATCTTTAGCACAGGCCATCAAAATAATAAAACCCAGCAATACTAGTATCGCTTTTTTCATGGGAGATTTTTTTGGTTAGTTATTTATAAAAAGTTGTAATAGTCAAGATAAGAAAAATAATTAAATCATTCGTATTCAAATACTTATGTAGCACTTATTCTAAACAAAAAGCAATTATCCGTACCTTAAATCTTTTCCAATAAAAGCATGTGCTTTAAAAGTCTGATCAAAAATGGTGCATTTTTTGATTTGCTAACTTTGTGATATGAATAGAACATCCTCGATGAAAACTATAGTCCATCTATTTTATTTCTTATGCTGCTTCACTATGATTTCAGGACAGACAAAAGAACAAGCGCTTCCTCCATTTACAGAAATAGTTGCAGAAAAAAAGCATATCAGCGAAGACAATTTCGGCACCAGTTATCACTTTTGGCCTCTAAATTGGTACGCTCAAGGTTACCCCGTACCTTATGGCGCTACTCCTGGTGACCACCGTTTTCAAAATCCGTACGGTAATCAGAACTTAGAATTATTAACCCAATACAAAAGTGCCGGGTGGGTTCGTAATTTCTATCCAGCTGTGGAAACCATTTGGCATCCGGAAAAAGGCTTGTCGAACAATGTGGTCATATGGTTCTTAAGAGAACTCGATTTTCACCACAAAAACGGAAAAAAGTTCTTGTGGACAGGGAAATGGTTCAATCATCAGGGGAATGTACTTTCAAAAGATATGAACTCGGTTACTTATGAGAAAAATCTAATTAATGCGTTGACCGCCGTATTAAGTTCCCCGATCGTTAGTAATTTAGGTTACACCATAGCCGATCACCCGGCATTTGCTGCTGTAGAGTTCAACAATGAACAAATTAATGCGAACATTGCCAACAATTACAACGATGCCTATGCCAGATTCGTTCGCATCGTAACCCAACTATTTAAAAAATTCAAACCCGATTGTAGGGTGATATCCTTTTGTGGTGTGGGTGGCGAAGGTTTTAACTTTAATAAAATGTTGAACGGCAATGCTGAAACGATCATTTCCAAAGCAGTAAATGGCGATACCGGTAAAGGAAAAATAACCGCTGATTATACCGAAAATATTTCATGGCATTTCTATAATTTTCATGTAGAAACCTATGAGCAATATGAGAACGATATTGGCAATAATGGCTTTAGTTCACGGAACAATCTTTTTTTAAGTCAGGCCAACTTAATGATACCCCTAAAACAATCTGATACTGCTGAAAAGTCGAACCAACTATTAACCAACCCGAATGACATAACAATTTGGAATACCGAGAGCGGTATTGCACCGGCTGAAAAGTTCTCCCCCTATTCGGGAGGTATGAGGTGGTTTCGAATGACGCGCAAAGAGCGTTTTGAGGCCTTAATCAAATGGTTTACCCCAACACTTTTTCAAAACGGAAAGACCACCGTTAGCTGGGCTTACAAATCAGATCTTCCTGGAATCAAATATGCCTCTTATCCGGGAGGAACAGGAGGAATTATGGAAAATATCGTCGCTGGAAATGATGGAAGAATACGATTTACCCCATCCTCAAAACCTCCAAAAGGATGGCTCGAAAATATGACTATAGTTATAACCGGTCCGAGCGGTGGCTGGCCTGATCTTGGTTTAGAGCAAGGTGAAAAAAAGCGTTTCGAAGTCTCCGTACTCCCAGACGGATATTTGGAACTTCAGCAGACCTCATTTACGGGCTTGCCAAAAACAATACCGACCTACACCGAATACCAGTTGTATCACAGCCCTTACCCTGAAGAGTTCAAACAATATGTCGATTTATTGAAATCAGGGGCTGTAACCTTTGGATGGATTCACTATCCGAATGAAAAGTATCCAGGAATATATATTGCCGTTGAAGGCAATGGGCAATGGTATACCACTGCCGATGGAGTACTGACTGAGTGGCGGCCTTAGGATTTGACCGAAAAAAATGTAATCGGCGTTAACCTTTGATCAGAAGGTTCCATAAAACTTTGTAACTTCAAGTACTATACTTGTATAAATCCGTTTTGCAATACACTATGAATTCCGATTATGCGTTTATAGCTTGCAACAAAATCTAATGATAACCTAAATCCAATTTAAAATGAAGAAACTAGTAGCACTTGCATTCCTGATCGTCTCGACGGGCATTTATGCACAAAAAATCAAAGTAAGCGAAGGTGATATTAAAAACCTGAAGGAAATAACCTCATATAACATGGTCTTCGATTACAGCGATGTTCAAATTCCAAAATACGATTCAGAAGAGGAATTTTTGGAAGACAAAATGCAAAAGCGTGAAAAAAAAGAAGCAGGCACTGGCGAGAAATTCAAAAAATCTTGGTTTGCGGATCGAGGGGATCGCTACGAGCCTAAATTCATTGAGTCTTTCAATAAACGTTTTGATGATAATGAAATAAGCGTTTCAGCCGATGGCGGTGATGCGCAATATACGATGAAGATACATACAACCAAGCTCTACGCCGGTTATAATGTTGGTGTGGTTCGTAAAAACGCTGAAATAGATGCAACGGTCACGGTTTATGAGACTGCAAATGCTGATAATGTTCTATTTTCTGGAATGTATCGCGATGTTCAGGGATATGGTGCCATGGGCAACGATTACAACAGTGGTTATCGAATTTCAGAATGTTATGCAAAATTGGCCAAAAATATTGCAGGTTACATTAAGAAAAAGGCTTTGAAATAATCTAAGACCAATAACAAAAAGGCGGGCTATACAAGCCCGCCTTTTTTTGTACAACTATTATATTGAATTAAGCCATTCGCTCCTGCTCCATTTCAGTAACTCTTGCCACTGTTTTTACCAAGCGGTCATGATTTTTTACAAATGGATTGCTCCTGTCCCAAACATAGCCGGCCAATACTGCACAAATCTGTTCCTTTATACTTGTATTTATGGTTGGGTGAAAAAATATTTTTTGCAAGTTTCCAGTATACCATTCTTTAACGTAGGTAGAAAAAACGTTTACGCCATACATGATGTAGTCTTTGTATTCGGTTTCCCAATCTACCGTTTCACCTTGTAATTCGCGCGTTATCAATTTAGCCGATAAATGAGCGGATTCTGTTGCAAAGGTGACTCCTGAGGAGAATACGGGATCCAAAAATTCAGCACTGTTTCCGGTAAGCGCAAATCCCTTGCCATACAACTGCTTTACAGAAGCCGAAAAATTCTTGATCTGTTTGGGTTCGAATAGAAAATCAAGACCATCAAAACGGTCGAAATAGTATTTCGAAAGCTTCATCATCTCCTTCATTTTTTCGTTTGGGCTACCTTCGAAGGAATCCAGGTAATCAATGGGTCCAACAAATCCCAGACTGCAATCACCATTTGAAAACGGGATGACCCACAGCCAGGTTTCAGTATCGATTACGTCGAAAGTAATCATCGTACCCTCTCTTCCGGGCGGGCGTTTGGTATCTTTTACATGGGTAAAAATGGTAGCATGTTTGGGAATGTCGGACGGTTTATCCAAACCGAGCAGTCTTGGTAAAACCCTTCCCCAGCCACTAGAATCAATGATATACTTTGCTTCAACAATCGACGTATTTCCGTCGGTATCTTTGACAGTGGTCCTAGAAGTGCCATCGGCATCAAAGTCAACTGCAATTACTTCTTTTTGAAAATCGATATCCACACCCCAATTTTGTAGTTCATCGGTCATCGTCTTATCAAAATCGGCCCGCGGTACTTGCCATGTCCAATCCCATCCTTCAGAATACTTTTCACCAAAATCAAAATCACAAAGATCTCCTTTGCCAGTCACGAATCTGGCGCCCCTTTTTATCTCAAAATTCTTTGCCTCTAAACAAGGTAATAATCCCACAGCTTCAAAATGATCCATGCAGCGCGGTATCAAACTCTCCCCGATCACGAATCTTGGGAAGCTATTTTTTTCGACAACCTTGATATTGAGCCCTTGTTTATGCAAATAGGCCGCCGCAACAGATCCCGAAGGGCCAGCACCGATAATCAAAACATCTACTTTTACTTTTTCCATGCACTTTTTTGTTAACCTTTTCACCGAAAATTAAATAGAAAGAGAGGATAACTTTAAACAAAACAAAAGTTGGCGCCTCTTTTAATTCAATGATTACCAAATTTAAGCAATTGATTCCCCAATTATTATAAATTTGCAATCCAAAATCCCTATTTTTAATCCTGCTAGGATTATTTGTAGGAGTAAGAATCAACCATAGATGCCAAAAATTAAAGGAAAGTTAGGAATACAGGAGTTTTACGATGTAATTTTTAACGAAGAACCAATTTCCATTGACCAGGAAGTACTGCAAACCGTTCAAAAAAGTTTCGATTTTTTAAAGGAATTTTCCAAGAACAAAATTATATACGGAGTAAATACGGGCTTTGGGCCCATGGCACAGTATAAAATAAAGGATGCCGAGACCACGCAGCTTCAGTATAACCTAATTCGAAGCCATGCCTCGGGTACGGGCAATCCCATTTCCCCGAAATATGTTAGAGCCGCAATGCTGGCGCGATTGAATACTTTGAGCTTGGGTAATTCGGGTGTGCATCCATCGGTCATTCATGTTATGACCGAATTGATAAATAGAAACATCATCCCCCTAATCTACGAACATGGAGGAGTCGGGGCAAGTGGAGACTTGGTACAATTGGCACATTTGGCCTTGGTGTTGATCGGTGAAGGCGAGGTTTTCTATCATGGAGAGCGGACGCCAACGGCAGAGGTATTTGAAAAAGAAGGTATTTCCCCTATCGAAGTTAAGCTTCGTGAAGGACTTGGTTTAATTAACGGCACCTCGGTTATGACGGGTATCGGTGTAGTCAATACCATATACTCACGTAGGTTACTTGAATGGATGATATGCTGTTCTTCGGCAATCAATGAAATTGTTGAAGCCTATGACGATCATCTAAGTGAAGATTTGAACAAAACTAAAAAGCACCTTGGTCAGCGAGAAATTGCCAGATCTATGCGTAGCCATCTGGCCGATAGTAAGCTCACTAGGAAGCGGGAGCATCATTTATATGTGGCCACGGATGAGGTCGAAGTCTTTGAGGAAAAAGTGCAAGAGTATTATTCTCTTAGATGCGTGCCACAAATTCTTGGTCCTATTTTAGACACCTTGAACGATGTTGAACGCATTATGATAGAAGAAGTAAATTCTGCCAACGACAACCCTATTGTAGATGTCTCGAAACAAAATGTGTATCACGGCGGAAATTTTCATGGAGACTATGTTTCTTTAGAAATGGACAAATTAAAAATCGTTATTAGTAAAATGACCATGTTGGCTGAAAGGCAGTTGAACTATCTGATGAACTCAAAATTGAACAACATACTGCCTCCTTTCGTAAATTTAGGTACGCTAGGGCTAAATTTTGGCATGCAAGGTGTTCAGTTTACCGCCACCTCGACGACCGCAGAAAACCAAATGCTAAGCAATCCTATGTATGTGCATAGCATTCCAAATAACAATGACAATCAAGACATTGTGAGCATGGGCACAAATGCCGCCCTCATTACAAAAAAAGTGATCGAGAATGCTTTTGAAGTGGTGGCCATTGAAATGATTACAGTTGTGCAAGCCATAGAGTATCTTGGTGTGCAGGATAAGGTCTCCTCAAAGACCAAGATGATGTACGATGCCGTCAGAAATATAGTTCCCCCATTCAAAGAGGATCTAGTCATGTATCCTTTTGTGAACAACGTGAAGAATTATATTATAAATCATCAAAATAAAAAATCATGAAAAAACGAGCGCTTATAGCAATAGCTGCGATGTTCACTTTTTATCCAGCTATTTCGCAAGAACTTGCTTTGGTAAAGCAAAATGACAAATACGGGTATATTAATACAAACGGGGAAATCGTAATAGAGCCACAATTTGAAAATTCAAAATCTTTTTCGGATGGACTTGCCGCAGCGGAAAAAGACGATAAATGGGGCTATATAAATAGCTCGGGAACCTGGGAGATAGAACCCCAATATGACAAAGTCAAATATTTTGGGGATGGTGTTGCCCTCGTCAACAAAGACGATCAATGGAGTTACATCAATACGGCTGGGCAATCAATTGAAACGCCAGCAATGGAAAAATTCTATGATTTTATAGACGGCGCTGCCATATATCGAAAAGGTGAAAAAATAGGTTTGATAGGTACTGACGGTAAGGTAATCGCAGAACCTATTTACGAAGGAATCAAAAGAATTCGAAATGGACATGCCAAGGCCAATAAGGGCAGCTCATGGGGAATGATCAATACTAAGGGTGAAATTGTCGTGCCCTTTGAGTTCAGTGAAATAGGCAATACCTATAGCCCTAATGGGGTTTTTGTTGCCAAGGGAGAAACTTATGGTATTTATGCCAATGGAACTTTTAATCCCATTGAAGGAGCCGATAAGGTTTGGAACTTTCCAACAAACTCAAATTTGACCTATGCTAGAAAAGACAAGAAAATAGGTTTCGTGAATTCGAAAGGAGAATGGGTAATTTCACCCCAGTTCGAAAAGGCACGGGCATTTTCCAACGGTTTGGCTCCTGTTTACAATGGCAAAAAATGGGGCTACATTAACGAAAACGGAGATGTAGTAATAGATTATCAATTTAAGGATGCAGAGGTTTTCGCTTCAAATGGTATGGCCCCTGTAAAAGAAAAACGTTGGGGATTTATTGATAAGACGGGCAAGTTGGTCATACCAATGGAATATGATATTTCGGTAAAATTCGGATTTCTCAAAAGCGGTGGAGAACAGAAGGGCTT
>CALIJE010000126.1 GCA_938017825.1 uncultured Flavobacteriaceae bacterium | reverse complement strand
GTAGTTTCCAACTCAGGAATATCTTTTCCCATAAACTCTATAAACTCAGGTACGTTTGCTTCCAACGGGCCACCGTGAGGTTCTTTTGGCGGAAGTATAACCGTACTCAACACGCCTATAGTTTCCAGCTCATGTTCGTTGAAGAGTTGTTCGGCATTTAGTTGTTCCAAGCGCTTTAGTTCTTCCGGGGTGCGTCCAAAATACTTCGGGTCTGATGGCGGTATGCCCTCGTTTACCTCACTACTATCGGTTTTACAGCCATGAAAAGCCAAGGCGGAAGCACCCGCTCCCAAAATAATCGTCTGTATACTTTTTCTTCTATCCATAACTTAAATGTTCTGTGCCTTTAGTTGTTCGATAATGTAATCAGATGCCCTCCATGAAAGGGCCAAAATTGTCCAAGTACAATTCTTATCGGCCTGCGATACGAACGGACCAGCATCAACAATAAACACATTGTCAACATCATGTAACTGATTGAATTTATTCGTCACCGAGGTTTTGGGATCATTGCCCATGCGCGTGGTGCCTACTTCGTGAATGATTTCACCGGGCGCATGTAAACCGTAATCATTTTCCTTACCGGGTTTACCGCCCCAAATTTGTTGGCCGCCCATATTGTGTATCAATTCTTCAAAGGTGTCTTGCATATGTTTCGCTTGTCGCTTCTCCATATCAGACCACTTGTAATTGAACTTCAATACCGGAATACCAAATTGGTCAACAGTGGTCGGGTCGATCTCGCAACGATTTTCCTTTAGTGCGATACCTTCCCCTCGGCCTCCAAAACCAATGACCGAGCCGTAATATTTCTTCACATCGTCGCGCAGGGTATCTCCGTACCCCCCTACTTTGGTCCCAAAAAACTCGTTAAAGGCATTGGCGTCAAAACCAAATCCGTAATTCGGCATGCCCATTCCGCCCCATACTTCGATGTGATACCCACGAGGAAAATCCAATTTGGAGTTGTCGCCCCACCAAGGTGAATACACATGCATTCCTCCAACCCCATCCTCATTATATGAGGTCTTGCGATTCATGAGTCCGGGAATGAAACCGGCAGCACTTGCTCCGGTCGAATCATGCAAATATTTTCCGACCACATCACTACTATTTCCTAGACCATTGGGGTGTTGCGCACTTTTTGAGTTTAGAAGAATTCGCGCAGAGCTACAGGCCGAGGCGGCCAAAACCACTACCCTTGCCTTTAATTTGTATTCTTTGCGGTCCTCTTTATTGATATAGGATACTCCCGTTGCTTTTCCTTCTTCATTCGTTGTTACTTCCCGCACCATGGAGTTTACATAAATGCGCACCTTGCCACCGCTTTTTTGTGCCGGAAAAATTAAGCAGCTGCCTGAAGAAAAATCAGCATATACTGAGCAAGACCTTGAACATTGTCCGCAATAAAAACATACCCCTCGATCCTTGTTGATTTTTTTCGTCAGCATTGACATACGACTGGGAATAACAGGTATACCTGATTTCTTGGCACCTTGAATGTAAAAGAGTTCGTGCAAACGCGGTTTGGGCGGAGGAAGAAAAAATCCGTCGGGATCGTTCTCTAGACCTTCATTGGTACCAAACACGCCGATCAACTTATCTACCTTATCGTAATAGGGTTTTACATCATCATAACCAATTGGCCAGTCCTCCCCTAGCCCGTCTCGAGTCTTCCCTTTAAAATCCTTAGGTCCAAAACGCAGCGATATACGTCCCCAATGATTGGTCCTGCCCCCCAGCATCCTAGATCGCCACCATTTAAAACTTGTGCCATCCGCCACCGTATACGGTTCACCATCCACTTCCCAATCTCCCCAGGACATATCCCATTCGCCAAAGGCCCTATCGGTACCCGCTCCCCGTCTCGGCGATTCATATGGCCATTTCATTTGGGTCATGGTCTTTGGGTCTGCAGGATCGAAAAACGGACCCGCCTCAACAACGGCAACGTTAAATCCGGCGTCGGCCAATTGCTTGGTGGCCATACCGCCGCCAGCTCCTGAGCCAACAATGATTACATCATATACTTCTGAGGATTCCTTTATTTGCATAGAAAAATATTTATATGCTACAATTTAAGACTTTAAATAAAAACGGAAAATCTTTTTGAGAAAGTAGTATCAGAACACCCAACCATAAAAACAAAAATGTGGTGATTAAAACGAAAGCCGTATACATTGCAAACTTAATGCACCAACGACCATAATCTTTGATGAATTCTTGCTATCTTATTGCTGATAATTTTTGTTTTTCTAAAAAGTACGAACATGAAAAAGCTGAAGAAAGAAGATATTTCACAAGATGTATTTGACCTTTATGACGATTATGCCCATGATCGGGTAAGCAGGAGGCTATTTATGGACAAATTGGCTACCTATGCCGTAGGGGGCGTTACAGTTGCTTCATTGATGAGCTTTATATCTCCTGATTATGTCAAGAAAATTCAGATTTCACAAGATGATAGCAGATTGAAATCGGAGTATATCAACTATGATTCTCCTCAGGGTGGTGGTACGATAAAAGGGCTTCTTTCGCGACCTAAGGATGCTACTGAAAAGTTGCCGGGAATAATTGTGGTTCATGAAAACCGAGGATTGAATCCGCATATTGAAGATGTTGGAAGAAGAGCGGGCCTGGCCGGATTCATATCGCTTGCACCTGATGCCCTAACTCCTTTAGGAGGATACCCTGGTACCGATGATAAGGGCAGAGAATTACAGCGTAAAAGAGATCGAGGCGAAATGCTCCGAGATTTTATAGCTGCCTACGAGCACCTAAAGGCACATCCGGAATGTTCAGGTAAAGTGGGTGTTGTAGGCTTTTGTTTTGGAGGATGGATTTCGAATATGATGGCAGTGGAAGTCGCTGACCTTAGTGCTGCCGTACCTTTTTATGGAGGTCAACCGAAAGAAGGTATCGAAAAAATCAATGCGCCCTTACTGCTCCACTTTGGGGAGTTGGATAAACGGGTGAATGCTGGATGGCCTGCCTATGAAGCAGCTTTGAAAGAACATGGAAAGAAATATGA
>CALIJE010000125.1 GCA_938017825.1 uncultured Flavobacteriaceae bacterium | reverse complement strand
GGATTTCTATGGGCATTGAGGCAGCAAACCATGCCCCAATCGAAAAAACCTTTAACCTTGGCGTATTACAGGTATAGTATTAACCCTGTTCTAAATTGATGTTGATGGTGGTTTTCGCCATCAACTTAATGGTAAGCTTTTGTAATCCCTCTGCTTCGAACGACAAGATATCTCCTTGATTACCAGTTATAGCGTACCGCCCTTTGGCATTGGTAACGACCTGTTCATTGGTATTCAAATTGGTAACCTTAACATTGGTTTGGGCATTGCCCGCAAAAAAGACGAAGCCAGATACGGTTCTTGTAACCACCTCTTGGGATTTTTTGACCTTTTTCACTTTTCGCTTCTTCTTTGTGAAATGTGTTGAGGACAAATAATAGGCCATTGCGGCATCGGGTATTTTTTCCCAATCATCTTGGCTGGCATACTTTTTATAAGAATGGGTGTATGTATTATCGCTAGCAGCCAGGACAAGACCAATAGGTTCATCACCGAATACCTTCAGCAATTCAAGGCTTACGATAAAGTCGTCTTTCACGAATAGTTCATAATCGCTCAAATCTATTTTTGCTATTTTGGTATTTGACTTAATAGTGTACAGAATGCTCTTGCCAGAGAAATTTAAATTGGTTTTCGGAAATTCCTTGAAGCCATCTTCGTCGTACACATTTACACGAATCAATACACTATCGGAAGGATTGGATCGTACCTCAAAAAAGAGCTGATCCAATCGTCTTAATCCCTTTTTGACCCGAATTTTAGTTGCCAATTCCCCACCCAGGGCAATATCCTCCTTCCAATAGCCAAATGCATTTTCACCTAAATTTCGATAGCCGATTTGATCCACATATTGATATCCATTCTTATTGGTTACCACTACTTCATTTAACCTAAGGGTCTTGGCAAACATTGATATTTTAGGATATTCGTTGAATGAGAACTCAAGATCGGGAATTGCGGTCTTGATCGACAAATACCCCATAGAAGAGAATAATAAACTATCTCTTTCACTATAGTAAGCGGTGTTTATTTCCAAATGAAATACCCCTTCTTCATCACTAACGGTACCGATGCCTTTTCCTATAATGCCAATATTGACAAAGGGCAATACTTCCTTGGTAGTTCCGTCCACGACAATGCCCTTATAATCTTTCTGGGCATGAACCATAAAAAAGCCGAGACAGATAAAAAGTCCCGGCCATAATAGTTTCATTTTTAACATCATTCATTTAGTTAGAAGCAATAGAACTTGCATTCGAAACTTTGAACCATTGTTGATTTACATTACGCAAACTCATCTTGAACAACTTGGTTTCCTTACGCTGGCTAGCACTACCGTAATTGTGATAAATGGTCGCTTTGATATAGGTAGGCGTTAGGCTTTTATTCCCTAAATACTTCACATTGACCATCCATGTTCCCCGAATAGAATCGTCGATTAAGTACTCCTCACTAGAGTAACCACTAAGTTTCTCATTTTTTATACGCTCGGCATCGGCTACTAAGGAATGCTCAGATTTATAATACTTATTTTCAGGATTTACAAACTGGAGCTCAAATTCAGCTTCGCTATCACTCCATTCAAAAACCAATCTAGTACCACTGAATTCTTCATCCAAGATAAAATTCTTCAATTCCTTTCTGGAAAGGATCTTTTTGCCTTTTAGTGAAACCAAGTTGTTCAGTTCCCGATCGATCATATTCGTGAACATCTTGCCCTCAGCTCTTAGGAAGCCTTGTTCCAACAAGTAACCATAACGAGCATAAATAGAAGCCGCTCTTTGATAATTGCCAACCTCTCGATAACTATTGGCCAAATCCATATAGGATTGTGCATAGTTGGGGCGCAACATAAAAACCTCTTTATAAATGTCATGTGCTTTTTCAATTTGACCTTGGGTTTGATATAAAAAGGCCAATGATTTAAGTGCCAAGGGGTTTTCAGTGAATAGATTGAAATTGTCCTTGACGATTTGATCCGCAAACTCCTGGTTTTTCCAGGTGCTGGCAAAATAGTCATAGGCATCCAACACATAGAAAAAGGAATTACCATAAACCCCAATCTGCTTTTCGTATAGGTCCTGCGCTTCATTTTCAGAGGTACTGGCGCGAAGCGCATTCAAATAACCTGCCGCGTCACGAGCCGTTTCAGCGGCACCCAACGCATCGTTCTCAAAATTGTTATTACGCAATTTGGCCTGATCAAATGGTAAACCATCGCCATCGGGATCGGTGAAATAACTACCCACTTTGGTGTTGATTATGATGACCCCTCCTGCGGCTATACTCCCATATCGATTGGACCCTATTACACTTGGAATAAGCGCGATACGCTCAATATTTTCAACCTGAACAAAGGTTGGCGTATCCTCCATGACAAGGCCATCTACATCATAGATAACGGGCTTTGCATTGCTAAGGCTAACGTTTCTTGCAAATACAACAGGTGGGCTGCCGTCTGCAGATCTAACAACACGAAGGCCAGGGAATCTAAATTTTAGACCGGAAACAAAATCAATGCCTCCTAATGGAATATCCTTACCTTCGACAAGGCGAATCGCATAACTGGCCGTCTCCTTATCAATAATGCCAAAGGTAGTGTTGATCAAGTTCTTATTTGTCGTGTATTCTGCCTGCAATTCTTGCTGGGTTTTTAAGACTGTTTTCTCTACAACTACTTCATCTAACTGATTAACCTCGGGTGTCATCTCAAGATTTAAAATCTTGGTCACATCCTCGACTACAATCTCCATATTTCGCATGCTTGGGTACGAAAAAATCAAGATATCACCAGGCTTGGCAGAAATTTCATAAGAACCATCAGTCGTAGTCTTAATGATTTTATCAGATCCGGAAACGGTCACTTCTGCATTGGCCAAAGGGGTTTCTAAATACAATATTTTGCCTTTAATGATTTTTGAAGTTTCCTGGGCTGAAACGCTAATACCTGCTAGTACTAGCACGAGAATCGTGAGTAATTTCTTCATAATGTAGTGGTTTAATAGTTCTCTTTGTAAGCCTCAAAAAATGTGCCGAACTGATTTTTTGTAGGATATTACTGAACAACAACCTCCATAACCGGCAATTTTTGATTGCTCTTGTTAAAGTGCAACCAGATGTATTCTTTAGATTGAGAGGGGAAACCAAAGTTCTTGTACAGCGTACACAACATCACCAAGGGCTCTGTGCTCGAAGTATCTAAATTATTCAGATACTCGGCATTGATTTTCCATTGGCCCTTTAGGTCATCATATATTTCGAATTCCTCCATGGCA
>CALIJE010000124.1 GCA_938017825.1 uncultured Flavobacteriaceae bacterium | reverse complement strand
CCGCGGTTTTTTGCTTGCTGCCGTTAACCTGCTGACCATTCCCTATTACAGTGGCCTAAACGCCATGTGGAATGCCTCGGGATGGATTAAATATGAACTTACCGATATACTCACTTTCGTTTTGGCGGCGGGTCTGGGCACTTTCTCGGTCTTGTACTTGTATGTATTTTATTTCAACAAGTTGGAACAGCGTACAGATGGTTTTTCCAAAAACAGCAATTACATACTGAGTATTTTGATGGGGGTGTTGTTTGTGGTGACCTTAATCAGGATTTTTTATAACAATTCATGAAGTCGGATAATAAAAATTTCTTTCAGAAAGTATATGAGGTTGCCAGCCAAATACCTGAAGGGCGGGTGACATCCTATGGCGCCATTGCAAAATATCTAGGTGCAGCGCGTAGCGCACGAATGGTAGGTTGGGCGATGAACGGTGCTGGGAATATTGAAAATGTTCCGGCGCATCGCGTAGTCAATAAAGCGGGCCTGCTTACAGGGAAACATCACTTTGATGGTACCAATTTAATGCAACAACTTCTAGAAAACGAAGGGATTGAAGTGATCGACAATCAAATTCAAAACCTAGAAAAACACTTTTGGGATCCTTACAAAGAGCTGAAAGGTGAACTTTAGGATTTTTGGAACTACCTACCGTTAAAAACCGAACATAGATTCACCCTATATCGCCATAGGACATTTCCGTGCAAACCCTTTACCTTCTCCTTGCTAAGCAGTATCTTTGTTGTTTAGAATGATTATACATAATGAAGTTAGAGAAAAAGGAAATTTTGCGTGCACTTGAACATATTACCGTTCCCGGGGAGGGGCAAAATATGGTCGAAAGTGGTGCCGTAAAAAATGTACAGATTTTTGGGGACGAGGTCGAGATTGATATCACTATTAAAAACCCCAGTCTACAAGCGCGCAAAAAAACTGAAGTCGAGATTTTAAAGGTTATTCATAAAGAAGTATATGAAAAGGCCAAAATCAAAGTCAATATTAAGGTTGATGCCCCTACTGCTCCAAAAACCAATGAGATCAAAGGGAAGCCGATTCCTGGTATCAAGAATATTATCGCAGTTGCATCGGGAAAGGGGGGCGTTGGTAAATCTACCGTAACGGCAAATTTGGCGGTTACACTTGCGAAAATGGGCTTTAAGGTCGGGTTGTTAGATGCGGATATCTATGGTCCTTCAATGCCGATAATGTTCGATGTGGCCCATGAAAAGCCCTTGGCCGTTAATGTAGATGGCAAATCAAAAATGAAACCTGTTGAAAGTTATGGTGTACAACTACTTTCGATAGGCTTTTTTACCCAACCCAATCAGGCCGTAATATGGCGCGGTCCTATGGCCTCCAAAGCACTGAACCAGATGATTTTTGACGCCCATTGGGGCGAGATCGATTTCATGTTGCTCGATCTTCCACCAGGGACCGGGGATATACATTTGAGCATCATGCAATCCATGCCTGTAACGGGAGCGGTTGTGGTAAGTACTCCTCAAGAAGTGGCTCTGGCCGATGCGCGAAAAGGAGTAGCCATGTTTCAACAAGAATCGATAAATGTACCTGTACTGGGGATTGTTGAAAATATGGCATATTTTACACCTGAGGAGCTTCCACAGCATAAATACTATATCTTCGGTAAGGAAGGTGCGAAACACCTATCTGAAGATTTGAAGGTTCCATTTTTGGGTGAGATTCCGTTAGTTCAAAGTATCCGTGAAGCCGGTGATGTGGGCAGGCCGGCGGCCTTACAAACTGGCACGGCTATTGAGATGGCTTTCGAGGAAATGACCAAAAAGGTCGTACAGGAAACCGTAGGGCGCAACAAAAATCTGCCGCCTACAGAAGCAATAAAAATTACAACAATGGCGGGCTGTTCCGCAGTTAATAAAAAGTAATATGAAACCCGAAGAACTAAAAGCAAAAGTCGAGGCTGCACTTGAGGAAATACGGCCCTTTTTACAAAGTGATGGAGGGGATATTTCATTGGTATCCATAGACAATGAGAATTCAGTAAAAGTTCGCTTGGAAGGCGCTTGTGTTGGATGTACCGTAAATCAAATGACGCTGAAAAGCGGTGTTGAGATGACGATAAAAAAACACGCTCCACAAATAGTGGAAGTTGTAAATCTCGCCTAAAGAAGTTTTATGAATGTTGTCAAATTAGACCTCACAAACCAATCGTCGAATGATTAAAACAGACATCCTGATTATCGGTGCGGGCCCTACGGGTCTTTTTGCTGTTTTTGAGGCTGGCTTGCTTAAATTAAAGTGTCATTTGATTGATGCTTTGCCACAACCTGGCGGTCAGTGCTCTGAAATCTATCCGAAAAAACCGATTTATGATATTCCGGGCTTCCCAGATATATTGGCAGGGGAGTTAGTTGATAATTTGATGGAACAGATCAAACCATTTCAGCCAGGATTTACCTTGGGGGAAAGAGCCGAAACAATTGATAAATTGGAGGATGGAACTTTCGTTGTGACTACAAACAAAGGAACTGTTCACAGCGCACCAATTGTAGCTATTGCAGGAGGTCTGGGTAGTTTTGAACCGCGAAAACCACTGCTTGAGAATATTTCGGAATTTGAAGATAAGGGAGTCGCTTATATCATAAAAGATCCTGAAATTTATAGAGATAAAAAAGTGGTTATCGCTGGTGGGGGAGATTCGGCATTAGACTGGAGTATCTTTTTAGCTGAGGTTGCCTCGGAGGTCACTTTAGTACATCGACGAAATGAATTTCGAGGTGCGTTAGACTCTGTCGAAAAAGTACAGGATTTAAAGAACGCTGGGAAAATAAACTTGATCACCCCTGCTGAGATTGTTGCTTTAAAAGGCAACGAACGCTTAGAGAAGGTGGTTATTCAGCGAGCGGGTGATAATGACAATGAAATCAGCTTGGCCGTTGATAATTTTATTCCCTTATTCGGACTATCCCCAAAATTGGGCCCAATTGCAGATTGGGGCCTTCAGATCGAAAAAAATGCCATCAAAGTTGATAATACCCTTGACTACCAAACCAATATTCCTGGCATTTACGCCATTGGCGATGTGAATACCTATCCAGGAAAGTTGAAATTGATTCTCTGCGGATTTCACGAAGCTACCTTAATGTGCCAAAGTGCGTATCAACGTATTTTTCCAGATAAGAAATATGTAATGAAGTACACTACGGTTGGCGGGGTTACAGGCTTTGATGGGAGTAAAAAGGAAGCTCCAAAGGCTGTAGTAAAAGCAATAGAATAGTGACAGATATTAAGATAAAGATTACCGATAGAGAAGGGGTGACCCATGAAATCGATGCTCCTACCGATATGAACATGAATCTAATGGAAGTTGTTCGTTCCTACGAACTTGCTCCTGAAGGAACCATTGGCATTTGTGGAGGAATGGCCATGTGCGCATCCTGTCAGTGCTACGTGAAATCCGCGCATGCGCTGCCAGAAAAATCAGACGACGAAGAGGCCATGTTGGCGGAAGCATTTAATGTAGAGGACAATTCTCGTTTAGGATGCCAGTTGCATATCACCGAAGATTTGAACGGACTAGAAGTAGAATTGGCACCAGAGGAAGTTTAAATCCTCGCTTGATAGGTGAACAAGTTATAGTACCTTCCTTCGGTGGCGATCAATTCGTCATGGGTACCCTGTTCCGCTATACGACCGTTTTCAATTACCAAAATCTGATTTGCCTTACGAATGGTACTCAAACGATGCGCAATTACAAAGGTCGTTCGACCCTTGGTCAATTCGGCCAAACTCTTTTGAATAAGTGCTTCGCTTTCAGTATCCAGGTTAGAAGTGGCTTCATCTAAAATCAAGATTTTCGGATTGGCCAAAACCGCTCTTGCAATGGCAATACGCTGGCGTTGACCCCCAGAAAGTTTTACTCCTCGTTCGCCGATCAATGTATTTAAACCGTCATCGAACCGATCCGTAAATTCATCTACATAGGCCGCTTTTACAGCCGCTTGTAGCTCCTCTTCCGAAGCATTTGGTCTGGGAAAAAGTATGTTGTCGCGAATGGTTCCCTCAAATAGAAAGTCATCTTGCAAAACAACCCCAAGAAATTGCCGAAAACTGGTTAGGTCTATTTTCGCCATGTCTTTGCCATCAATTGTAATTTGTCCAGAATCTGGATTTAAAAAGCTGGCCGCCAACCCTGCGATTGTAGATTTTCCAGAGCCAGAACTACCGACCAAAGCAATTACATCTCCAGATTTGGCTTCAAAAGTAATATCATGAAGAACATCTTTGTCCTCCTCGTAGGCAAAGGATACATTCTTGAAATTCACATCTCCATGAATATCCTTAAGTACAATCGTGCGGTCTTTTTCCCCAGCCTCGGAAACTTGGTTCATGAGCTCTTCTGTGCGGTCGAGGCCAGCTAGAGCCTCTGTCAATTGGCTTCCGATATTGCTCATTTGAACAATAGGTGCGACCATTAGCGCCAATAGAAAGGTAAATTCAAAGTACTCGCCTGTCGTTAATTCTCCTTGCATCATTTGGTAGCCTCCATAACCCATCATGATTCCTGTGGTCGCCAGTCCCAATAAAAAGGTCGAAGAACTGGTCATCACAGCAGTGGCCGTCAAACTCTTTTTGACGTTCTGGTACAAGCGTTCAACACCTCCTTCAAAAACTTTTCCCTCCTGTGCCTCGGCGTTAAAACCTTTAATGACCCGAATACCCCCTAAAGTTTCGGTAAGCCTACCCTTTACTTCTGCATTAATTTCTCCTCGTTCCCTAAAAACTGGACGAATTATTTTGAATGCTTTCAATGCGATGAAGGCGAACAAAAGTAAAGGAACAAAAGTCAACAGTGTCATGCCAGGGCTTATGCGCAATAATAATATTAGAGACACGATTGCAGTGATTGTTCCGCCTACCAATTGTACAAGACCGGTACCAATAAGGTTCCGAACTCCTTCAACGTCGCTCATAATTCTAGAAACCAATGCGCCCGACTTGGTGTTGTCGAAAAATCGAATGGGTAATGAAAGCACCTGTTTTTGAACCTGGGCACGGAGTTGAGAAATCATATATTGTGCCTGTATGCTCAATACCTTGGTCAAAAGAAAAGACATGATTCCCTGAACCAAGAACGATAATATCACAATGACGACAAGAATCTGTAGAAAGTCATAATCTTTATTCGGTACGATATCATCCAAAAAATATCGAAGCGATACAGGAGCCACAAAACTTGCTGCTTTACTGATTACGATTAAGAACAAGCCTAAAAAAACGAGCTTTCGCCTAGGCCAAATGATGGTTTTAAATGCTTTGAGAATACTAACTTTTTTCTGCGCCATTTAAGGTAGAAATTATTTTAACGATCTAAGGTACTTCAAAAAAATGGTGAATGTAACCCCTGTACTATTCTGAATCGTTTTTTAAGCAAAAATTAGTATTTCAATTTCAAGTCTCTTAATTTAACACATACTAAAACCTATACCCATGAGAGTACTGATTTTTGTTTTGAGTGCGATGATATTATCGTGTAAATCAGATCCAATTCAAGATTATTCAGACTTGAGTTTAGCCGAAAAAGCAGCTCGTGTGACCATAATTCGTGATGGTTTTGGAGTGCCACATATTTACGGAAAGACTGATGCAGATGCAGTATTCGGTTTGCTTTATGCCCAATGTGAGGATGATTTCAATCGTGTAGAGCAAAACTATATTTGGGCCATCGGCCGGCTAGCCGAAGTGGAAGGGGAAGGGGCCCTGTACAGCGATTTGCGAGCAAAACTTTTTATGACCGAAGCTGAGGC
Organism: uncultured Flavobacteriaceae bacterium; assembly: GCA_938017825.1. GTDB lineage: Bacteria > Bacteroidota > Bacteroidia > Flavobacteriales > Flavobacteriaceae > Pelagihabitans. The sequence goes on along the minus strand of CALIJE010000124.1, from coordinate 3,526 downwards.
CAAAGAGAATTACAAAAAGAGTCCGGAATGGTTGCAACGATTATGTGATGCCTTTGCAGACGGTATAAATTATTACTTAGAAACCCATCCTGAGGTAAAACCAAGATTATTGACCCACTTTGAGCCATGGATGCCCATGTATTTTAGCGAAGGAAGCATTGGGGGGGATATCGAACGTATTCGTACCAGTAAAATCAAGGCGTTTTATGAAGGCACGATGGAAGTTCCCCAATCGCAATTACTAGAGCTTCAAAAACAGGAAGAAATGGCCGAACCCCAGGGATCGAACGGAATCGCTATTTCAGGAAAATTGACGGAATCGGGGAATACTATGTTGCTTATAAATCCGCACACCTCCTTTTATTTTCGAGGGGAAGTGCATGTGGTCAGTGAGGAGGGCCTAAATGCATACGGTGCGGTTACTTGGGGGCAGTTTTTCGTCTATCAAGGGTTTAATGAAAAAACAGGTTGGATGCATACGTCCACCTATACCGATGTTATGGATGAATTCAAGGAAAATGTGAGCAGCTTAGAGGGCAACATAGTCTATCAATATGGTGAGGAATTAAGACCCGTAACGGTTTCTGAAATCAATTTGAAATACAAAGTTGCTGACGGATTTGAAGAAAAGTCCTTTCCTGCCTATCGAACGCATCACGGGCCTATTACACACATGGAGGATGGGAAATGGACAGCTTCTGCTATGATGTGGGAACCTGTAAAGGCTTTGGAGCAGTCTTTTATTAGAACAAAACAGAATGGGTATAAAGGTTTTCGTGAAATGATGAACATACGCACAAATTCCTCTAACAATACGGTCTATGCAGATGGTGAAGGGAACATCGCCTACTTTCATGGAAATTTCATTCCCAAACGTAATGTGGCTTTTGATTATACTAAGCCGGTAGATGGCTGGAATCCTAAAACGGATTGGCAAGGTTTACATACTGTCGATGAGAATATCGGCTTGCTAAATCCTGAAAACGGTTGGTTACAGAACTGCAATTCTACCCCTTTTACCGCCGCCCTTGAATTTAGTCCGAAGAAAGAAAATTATCCGAACTACATGTCGATAGATCGTGAAAATTTCCGTGGGGTACATGCTATTGGCTTGCTGAAGGATAAAGACAATTTTACATTGGATGAGCTTATTGAATTGGCACATGACCCATATCTTCCTGCTTTTGAAGCTTTGATTCCAGGTCTTGTGAGAGCGTATAACCGGCTAGATGATAAAAATCCGAAATTAAAGGAAGCCATTGCAATGCTAGACCAATGGAACTTTGAAACATCAAAGGAATCCGTAGCGATGACATTAGCTCATTATTATGGAACCCGATATTACCAAGATGGTAAGTACCCTGATGGAATGAATCCTATGGATCGCGTAAAGTATTGGGGCAACCAGTCTCCTGAGGCCGAACGTTTACGAATTTTTGAAGCCGTTATTGATCAACTGACCACGGACTTTGGCACATGGAAATTACCTTGGGGCGAAGTTAATCGCTACCAACGTTTAAATGGGGATATTCGACAAGCTTTTGATGATACCAAAGCCAGTATTCCAATTGGCTTTGCTTCAGGTCGCTGGGGTGCTTTGGCGGCTTATGGCGCCAGATATGGAAGTGATAAGGCAAAAAAGATGTACGGTACAAGGGGAAACAGTTTTGTGGCTGCAGTAGAATTTGGTGAAACGGTAAAAGCCAAAAGCATTTTGGCCGGAGGTCAAAGCGGAGACCCTGATTCGCCGCATTTTGATGATCAGATTCAAAAGTATGCCGATGTGAGCTGGAAAGACGTTCTCTATTACAAGGAAGATGTTCTTAAAGATGCCAAAGAAACTTATACACCAGGAAAACGCGAGTAATATTTTTGCTACTCTTTGGTAATGATCAAACTGGCTCTTGACCCTTGGGAAAGAAGCCATTTGTTAGAATAGATGAGCTGACCTTGGTCATCATAGACATCTATTTGCGCCGTATTGGGAGATGAAGAACCTTCGTTTAAGGCCTCGAATTCGATACGATTGAATCCCTTTTTTAAATCCACATTTACCCCTTTAAAAGATCCTGTGAGCAATATATTGGGATCGGCAACCTCGTCGTTGACGTAGATTTTCACTCGGTCTCCATCAACATATTCGTGATCACGACAAACAATGCCCACAAACTTTCCATTACTTTTTATATCACCGAGGTACATGTCGCCAAAGTAATTGCTAGAACCTTCTTTGTCTTTTTTACTTGGCCCAACTTTGGGGTCGATTTTCATTCCAGTACCGGCCTGTACCAGTTTTCTATCTGGATACATTTTAATGGGCTTTCTTTTATTTAAGGAATCTTTGAAATTGATCGGCGGTTTATTTCCGACAATAGAAGGCATTCGAAGTGCAGTTCCTTCACTTTTCTTGCCCTGCTCATCTTTTTTATTGGCAACTTCGATCTTAAAGGGTTTTTCTTTTGGGGTATCACCAGTTTGGGCCATGCCTGAAAAGGGAAGAGCCATTAAGAGTAGTATGGTTACGAATTTGTGCATTACAATCTTAGGTCGCTTGTGGTCAATAAAAATAACAAATACCCTGCCACAGGGTCTAAAAACGCTGTTAAATTCGACTAAGGGTGGCTATAAAGAGCCCTGAGGAAGGTTTTGTCGAAGAAATCCGATGAAATTTCCATGCATAATCTGGGCTATGGCGCTATTATCGTATCCTCTTTGAATCAGTAATTCTGGTATTTTTTGAAGATCCGCAATTGAATCAACATCGGAAGGGCATTGTTCTGTGCCGAAACCGCCGTCCAAATCTGTACCAATACCCACATGATCTGTATTTCCTGCAAGTTGACAAATATGGTCGATGTTATCGAGCATTTGCTGTAAGGTTACGCCCATATTATGAGGAGTAGATGTTCCGCGCACCCAATTGTTTACCATCATCCATGCATCTAGGGCGACACCGATGATTGCACCTCTGTTGATAAGGGCTTTCAACTGTTCATCTGAAAACTGTCGGTTATGGTTTACCAAAGCACGACAGTTGTTGTGACTGGCCCAAACAGGCCCCTGATAGAAATCCATTGTTTCCCAAAAGCTCTGATCACATAAATGCGTGGTGTCCAGTATGAGGCCGAGGCGCTCGATTTCCTTTAAAAGTGCCTTACCCTTAGCCCCGATTCCGCCAACCGAATCAGTTCCGAAGGCATAGGTACCAGGACCATAATGTGCAGGCCCTATAGCCCTTAGCCCTTGTTTATGGGCAACCTCTAATTGTTTTAGATCGTAAATTGAGTCGGCACCCTCAAGACTCAGGATATAGCCTATTGGTTTCTTTTCGATAGATGAGTTCCAAAGTTTTAAATGGGCATCGAGTTGGGCGGAATTCTTTATTTGTACTAATTCGCCCAACGCTTCCATGGTCTTGTACCATGCTAACTGTGCTTGGGTCTGTGCCCATGCCTGATGAGGGGAATTCCACCCGGGGAGGGGATTCCCAGCTTTTACGTAACGAGCAATTTGGGTAGCCATGCAA
>CALIJE010000123.1 GCA_938017825.1 uncultured Flavobacteriaceae bacterium | reverse complement strand
GTTGGTTTATTTTCTGGAATTTTCAGTATAAATTGTCCGTCGGTTATCGCCGTATCGGCAATATAGTTTTGTGTACCGGGTTTTAGATGGTACGCTACGAGCCAAGTAAATTCTTTGGCAGGGGAAAAGGTTCCAGAGATGGTGTGCTGGGCATTCGCACCAACACTCCATAGTAAAATGACAATTAGGTATTTTTTCATATCGATAGGTATTCCAAAAATCGAACCAAAATAGTTGTGCCGGTATTAATCCTTTATTCTTTCCTCTTGCCGAAATGGTGCCGGAACGCAGCATTCTACAGAACCACCCATTTCAACTGAAGAATTGCCATGCACACTGATGGTCGATGTGATAAAGTCCTCGTCGTTGGCCTCAAAAATGTTAGCTATATATTTTTGAGGATTTCTATCGATGTATGGAAACCATGTGCTATGTATCTGTATCATGATTCGGTGTCCTTTTTTGAACGTATGCAACACATCTTGCAGTCGAAAGTTAACATCCTCTACCTTACCAGGTTCAAACGGTTCTGGTTTTTCGAAGCTATTTCTAAAGCGCCCCCTAAAGGTTTCTGCTCGAACCAATTGTTGATAGCCTCCCATGATTATATTCTTTTCATTATGCTCGTAATTCGGGTGATCTTGCGGATACACATCGATCACCTTTACAATAAAGTCGGCATCGCTGCCGGTCATAGATACTTTTAGTTTGGCCATGATTTCGCCGGCAATGGTTTTATCTTCCTCTAGGATCTCTGATTCAAAAGTCAGTACATCGGGCCTTTTAGAGGCTTCACGTTGGTCATCCGACATATATTTTCTGGGTGTAAAGGTGAGGCCCTCTGTTTGGGACGTATACGGTACTGGTTTTGCCGGGTCGCTGACGTAATTGAATATCGCTTTTTCATTTGCAGCTTTGTTCAGACCCAAACTGCCATCTTCATTGAAATAGAAGGTAATCGGCTGAACCTCCTTGGGTGGCCATGAATCGAACGACTCCCATTTCTTGAGCCCAGTGTCGAACATATAGGCCTCTGGTAAGGTATTGGAGCCGCTATTTTTTAGGTGATGGGAAAAGAATTTATACTCAACTTCTTTCAAGAAATGAGTTGAGATGCTATCGCCAAAATAGATATGATTGTGGGTGGTTTGCCCTTTTTCACGTGCCCAGCCGCCATGATCCCAGGGCCCCATCACAATTGTGTTGGCAGCTTTAGGGCTCGTTGCTTCAATGGTCTTATAGATATTCATAGGGCCGTAAAGATCTTCTGCATCGAACCAACCTCCAACGGTCATTACCGCATGATCGATATCTTTGAGATGTGGAAGAATACTGCGCTTTTGCCAAAATTCATCATAATTAGGGTGTTCAACTATTTGTTTCCAGAAGAAGTTGTCATGATGAAACTTTTCGGTGGTGTTCTTTAAAGGTCCCATTTTGAGCCAATAGTCATAGCCGTCGGCCGGCGGGCTTTCATAAAAGCGCATCAGTTTGTCCATATACCAAGGCTGCTTGGTGAGGCTATCTTTCTGATATCCGAAAACTGCGAAGGCGGCCGTATAGCTTTGTAGAAATGCTCCTTGGTGATGAAAATCATCAAAGAAGAAATCTGAAATCGGTGCTTGTGGGGAAGAGGCTTTAAGTGCCGGGTGTGCATCTGCCAAAGCGGCGGCCGTATAAAAACCTGGATACGAGATACCGTACATGCCGACACGACCATTGTGCCCTTTGATGTTCTTTAAAAGCCACTCTATGGTGTCATAAGTATCTGAGCTTTCATCAATGTCGTTTTTGTTCTTCGGGTCGTTTCCAGGAATATTGGGCGTCATATTATCGAATTCGCCATCACTCATATACCGGCCCCGAACATCTTGAAACACTAAAATGTAGCCGTCCTTTACTAGAAATGTAGAAGGATAGCCGTTGTACGTATAATTGGAATAATTTGATGCGTTATAGCAGGTACGATTTAGGAGAATAGGGTACTCGCTCGAGGTATTTTTAGGCGTATAAACCGCGGTAAAAAGTTCTGCCCCATCTCGCATTGGTATACGATACTCGTTGAGGTCGTAGTTTTGCTTTAGAAGAAGCGAATCAGTGTTCTGTGCCGATGCCGGTATTGCGATAAGTGCAACAAGGAACCAAAAGAGCAAACGTACTTTCATAATCTCATTTTTTTGGTGAGACCTTAAAGATAAGAATTAGCTCCAACTTATTTCTTCGGTGATTCGACTCCGATGACGGCGAATATCTTAAGAAGCAATTCCAGTTCTTTCTCGTGTTTAAAACCGTCCGACAAGGCAACCTCTTCAAGAATCGAAGCAAGGGCAAGCTTTTTTTCTTTGGACATTTGACTGAGTAGCAAAAGGCTTTGGGAGTTGTCAATATTTCGTGACTGGAGGATGAAATTACTGTCGAAGTCCATGAGCTTCATTAATTCGCCCATAAAGCTTATTTCGCCATGGTGCACAATTCCGTCGGCATAAATGACCGAGTCGATCATCTTTACGATTCCTAATTTTTCTGCAAGATTAAATTCCATAGGGGGGATTTTATAAGGTGATTTATGTTATTATTCAAAAGGATGAAGTGCCCGCAGTGCTTTTTGTACAGAAGTGATGCCTTCAAAGACCAAAAGCAACCGCAATCCGTTTCGAGTCTGCTTTTCTTTCATTTTACATAAGTCGCCATTTAGTTGAACGTATTGAAGCACTTTGGTAAAGGTATCACTTTGATAGAAATCAGATTGTTGATCGGCGATAAAGTATCCTATCAGTTTCCCCTTTTTCATCACTACCTTTTCAAAACCGATGGTATTTGCAATCCTTTTTACACGAACAGAATTCAACAAATCCTCTACTTCTGAAGGTAATTCCCCAAAACGATCT
>CALIJE010000122.1 GCA_938017825.1 uncultured Flavobacteriaceae bacterium | reverse complement strand
CCGCGCTGCGCTGGTGGAATACCATCTAAATGAAAACGACCAATGGTCTTATTATCCGCTGCCATTTGACGCTCACCTTGCAGTACATGAATCTCTACAGAAGGCTGGTTGTCAGCGGCGGTTGAGAATACTTGCGACTTTTTGGTAGGTATAGTGGTATTGGCATCGATTAATTTGGTAAATACGTTCCCCATGGTTTCGATCCCTAAAGAAAGTGGAGTTACATCCAAAAGCAATACATCTTTTACATCGCCTGTTAGTACTCCCCCTTGAATCGCTGCACCTACGGCAACTACCTCATCAGGATTCACCCCTTTAGATGGTGCTTTCCCAAAGAACTTCTCAACAGCTTCCTGAACTGCGGGAATACGTGTTGAACCACCAACCAAAATTATCTCGTCAATATCGCTCTTTGACAAACCAGCTGCTTTCATTGCAGTTTCGCAAGGCTCAATTGTTCTTTTGACCAAATCTATGATCAACTGTTCAAACTTTGCCCTGGTCAAAGAACGCACTAAGTGCTTCGGTCCTGAAGCGGTTGCGGTAACATACGGCAAGTTAATTTCTGTTTGTGCCGAAGAGGATAATTCTATCTTCGCTTTTTCGGCTGCCTCGCGTAAACGCTGTAAGGCCATTGCATCATCACGAAGATCAATACTCTCATCTTTCTTAAACTCCTCTGCCAACCAATCGATGATTTTTTGATCAACGTCATCACCACCTAAATGCGTATCCCCATCCGTGGCCAATACTTCAAATACCCCGTCACCTAGTTCCAAAATGGAAACATCGTGGGTACCGCCACCAAAATCGAACACAACGATTTTCTGGTCAGTATCTTTTTTGTCCATTCCGTAGGCCAACGAAGCGGAAGTTGGTTCATTGATAATTCGTTCTACGGTAAGACCGGCAATCTCCCCTGCTTCTTTAGTGGCTTGTCTTTGGGCATCATTAAAATATGCAGGAACGGTAATTACCGCTCTCGATACATCCTGACCCAAATAATCTTCAGCGGTTTTCTTCATTTTCTGAAGAATCATGGCCGATAATTCTTGTGGTGAATACAAACGCCCGTCGATATCTACACGAGGCGTATTGTTATCTCCCTTTACTACTTTATACGGTACGCGGTCGGCTTCTTTCTTAGACTCCGAGAACTTGTTCCCCATAAATCGCTTGATCGAGTAGATGGTATTATGCGGATTAGTCACCGCCTGTCTTTTGGCAGGATCACCAACTTTAATCTCTCCCCCTTCAACAAATGCGATTACGGATGGCGTAGTTCTTTTTCCTTCCGCATTAGGGATTACAACTGGCTCATTACCTTCCATTACAGAAACGCAAGAGTTGGTCGTACCTAAATCTATTCCTATTATTTTACTCATTATATGTGAATTAATTAGTGCGTATTAAATTTTAAATCGCTTAGGGAATGACAAACAATATGCCAAGCATGCAGAACTGACAGGATGTCATTTATGGCGAATCGGTTTGAATACGACAATTACGAATAGACCAATTAATTATTGAAAGAATATGCTAGGAAACCAAATGTATATTGCATAAACTTGCCGAAGCACTTGTTCTTAAAAACTATTGAAGTACGAAGAAAAATTCCTATTGCCCGAGCATTTTGAACTTGGTATCTGCTTAAAGAAACCACTCATAAGATCGGATTTCCGAAGAATTTAATCGCTACAGAAGTCGTGCGCTATACTTTAACGAAACAAAAACTCTTGGATAGGCGCACTATAAAATATTCATACTATTAGAATCAAAAATGTCATTCTATCAAACCATAGCAAAAACAGGCACGAAGTTCATAGCAAAACACAAGCTGTTTAAGTATGGCTTCAACTTCTCCCCAATGTATAGACGAAGTACTGCACGAATCGTGCATGCGTCAAAAGATCTTTTGGAGGTGCGCATTAAATTGCCGATCAGCTATAAGAATCGCAACTATGTTAACTCTATTTATGGAGGTAGTATGTTTTCGGCCGTTGACCCCATCCCCATGGTACAACTTATGAATCTGCTAGGTGACGCTTATGTAGTATGGGATAAATCGGCCGAAGTCTTTTTTAAACGACCTGCTAAAGAGGATCTTTATGCGAACTTCGAATATACCTTAACTGAGTTGGCCGCTATCAAAGAACAGGTCGCTGCGCATAACGAAATAGAAATCATCAAAACAAGCTTGCTCACTAATAAGGATAATTCAACAACCTTTTGTGAGGTGAGAAAAACGATTTATGTTGCCGATAAATCCTTTTATAAGGAAAAACGACGCCGTTCAAAAAGCACCAATTCTTCATCTTAAGAGCTTATGACGAGAACTATTGTACAAGGTATTCGATATGATGACAAATCCTCTTATCAAAAAGGCCCAAGTTTAGCCCCACCCTTAATTCGTGAGGCGTTGCATTCCGGATCTATGAATTTATATTCGGAAAAGATGATTTCATTGAATGACCCATCGCTGATCGACAAGGGCGATTTCGAAATCGGAACCTACTTTGATATTGAAAGAATAACGGCCGAGCACCTAAATGAAGGGGCGAAGGTTTTTACGCTAGGGGGCGATCACTCGATTAGCTTCCCCATCATCAAAGCCTATCATGAACGCTACCCCAAACTCGACATATTGCATATTGACGCGCATACCGATCTCTACGATTCTTATGAGGACGACCCCTACTCCCACGCCTGCCCGTTTGCCCGAATAATGGAACATGGTTTAGCTGAGCGACTCGTGCAGGTGGGTATTCGTACGCTTAATCCCCATCAAGCAGAGCAGGCAGAAAAGTTCGATGTAGAAATTCATCAAATGAATGGT
>CALIJE010000121.1 GCA_938017825.1 uncultured Flavobacteriaceae bacterium | reverse complement strand
ATCGGTGAAAACACATTTGTAAACACCAATTGCTTTTTTCTGGATAACAATCATATCACGATAGGGAAAAATGGACTCATAGGACCCTATGTTCAAATCTATACGGCCAATCATCCCTTAAGGGCAACAGAACGTATCGTTCAAAGCGAAGACGGATCTACGCGGTATCTTACGAATAGCAAGGCGGTTACCATTGGGGATAATGTTTGGATCGGTGGCAATACGGTTATCATGCCAGGCGTAACCATAGGCAATAACGTTACAATCGGTGCCGGTTCTGTTGTCACCCAAGATATTCAAGATGATGTGCTGGCTTTTGGGAATCCGTGTACCGTAATAAAGGAATTATAAAGCAAATTTCAAATGAAATATATACCGCAATGTTTCTATATGCTATTGGTTATGACCATGTCTCTTAATGCCCAGAAAACTTCGCTCACTTCGAGCTTGGAAGTCTTTGATTTCAGTACAAACGAGCGCCTTGTCGTCTTGACCGCGAATGCCCATTTTGAGGCCCCTAACTGGAGCAGGGACGGTATGTATTTCATCATCAACCAAGGAGGGCTACTCTATAAGGTTTCCTTGGATGGTAAGACCAAGACCAAAATTTCCGCCGGAAAATTAATGAACTGCAATAATGACCATGGTATTTCATTTGATGGCAGCACCTTGGCCATAAGCAACAATGACCCGCTCGAAAATTCCACTGACGGGAGTTCTAGAATTTATACCCTATCCTTGTCGGGTGGCAGCCCAAAATTGGTAACGCCCTTGGCGCCATCGTATTGGCATGGTTGGGCGCCCGATGGAAAGAGTATCATATATACTGCCAAACGCAATGGGGACTATGATATTTTTAGTATCTCTATTGAGGGTGGTAGCGAAACACGTTTAACCGAAGCGAAAGGTTTAGACGATGGCCCTGAATATTCCGCAGATGGGAAGTTTATCTACTATAACTCGATGCAATCGGGAGATATGGAAATTTGGCGGATGCATGCCGACGGTAGTAATAAAGAACAACTTACAAATGATGCTTATTCCAATTGGTTTGCGCATCCATCCCCAGATGGAACGCGCTTTGTGTTCCTCTCCTATTTGGAAAATCAAGGTGATCAACACCCAGCCATGAAAAAAGTGGCATTAAGAGTTTATAACCTAAAAGATCAGCGTATTCGTACCCTTTGCGAATTTATCGGTGGGCAGGGAACGATCAACGTACCTTCCTGGTCGCCCGATGGCAATAGTTTTGCATTCGTTTCATATTCAAAAGAGCAGTAGCCCCTTTATTTAATCGAAAAACAAGAACACTACTATGATAAAAATATTTCCACTCGGTTTCCCATGGCAAACGCAGGACCCCTTTTTATTCGTCGCCTATCATTTCGACCAATATCCCAAAGGAAATTCTGAAATGGGGCCAGACGCCTCTTTGGAAGGTAGAAATTTGGGAAACGATTTTACAATTAAAGACGGATGGCGTATGTACCATGGGCAAACGATTCCCGGGTTCCCTTCTCATCCGCACCGGGGGTTCGAAACCATCACCATTGCGAACAAAGGGTTTTGCGACCATTCAGACTCCTTAGGGGCTGCAGGGCGATTCGGGGAAGGCGATGTACAGTGGATGACCGCCGGAAGTGGAGTACAACATTGCGAAATGTTCCCGCTCCTTTATACCGATAGGGAAAATCCGCTCGAATTGTTCCAAATATGGCTCAACCTGCCGAAGAAGAGCAAATTCGTGAAACCACATTTCGCCATGCTATGGCATGAAGAGATACCTGTTGTAAAAAGTGAACATGCCTCGGTAAAAGTCATTGCCGGAAATTATGAAAAGGCCATAGCGCCCAATCCGGCGCCAGATTCCTGGGCAGCCGAGGAAGTAAATGAAGTTGCCATATGGAACATTCAGGTAAATTCGGATGCTACTTTTATTCTTCCAAAAGCCAAGACGGCCGTGAGCCGTACCTTATATTTTTATGAAGGAACTTCTATTGAAATTGAGGGGCAGACCATACTTCCAAATCATGGTATCGAGTTAAATGCCCTGGAGAATGTTGAGATCAAGGTACATGACAGTAAAGCGTACTTTTTGATGCTACAGGGAAAACCGATTGAGGAGCCTGTGGTACAACATGGCCCATTTGTCATGAATACCCAAGAAGAGATCAGAGCAACGATGAAGGATTACGGCCTTACCCAATTCGGGGGTTGGCCCTGGCCCTATCAAGATCACGTTCATGACCGAGAAAAAGGGCGTTTCGCAAAGTACCCAGACGGTACTTTGGTAGAGAAGGAATAAACTTTGTACTACGCTGTCTGTCCATTATTTTGCTTCTAAAATTACCATCCTAGTGAATCCAATGGCCATCGTATTAGGTAAAACGGCTATACTACTCAAAAAAACATATATTAGATGAGTTAAACACTCATGAAAAAAATACTTGCTATACTTATGATCTTGGTAGTGCAGCAGAGCTTTGCCCAGCGCGAAGCGAATGTATGGCACTTTGGTGCCGGCGTTGGTCTGGATTTCAACTCTTGTGAACCCCAACCCGCCTATAGCGAGATTCGGTCTTCGGAAGGCTGTACATCAATTGCCGACGGTGCAGGGCAGTTACAGTTCTATACTGAAGGCTCGACCATTTGGAATAGAAACCATGAAATCATGCTTAATGGTGATGGGCTATTGGGCCATCGATCGGCCACCCAGGCGGCAATGATCATTAAGCGCCCGGGCAACTCCAATGAATATTATGTGTTTACTGTAGACGAAATTGGCAAAACCAATGGCCTCATGTACTCCTTTGTAGATATGAATGGTGACGGGGGTTTAGGCGCGGTTATATCCAAAAACAACCCTTTGGTCACTCCTATTGTCGAAAAATTACATGCGGTAAGACATGCGAACGGATCCGATGTTTGGGTCAGCGTGCACGGTCTCGACAACAATAATTTCTATTCCTTTCTAGTGACGGCTTCAGGGGTTGACCCAGTACCGGTAACAAGCGCGGTAGGGCCGGTAATTTCCGGAACCGAACTTGCCACTATAGGGGCCATGAAGTTTTCCCCGAATGGATCGAAATTGGCTATTTGCAACTATGAACATGGGGTTGGCTTGTTGGATTTTGACACCAATACCGGCCTTTTTAGCAATCCCATTACGGTTACCCCGCGCTTATACAGTTACGGCGTAGAATTTTCCCAATCGAGCAATCTACTCTATATGAGTACATCCTATTTGGATATTGATAACAAGCTTTTACAATATGATTTAAGAGCGCCAATAATAGAAGAATCTGAAGTGGTATTGCTAGACCTTTCAGATCGAGGCGGTATCGGTTCGTTGCAATTGGGACCTGATCAAAAACTGTATGTATCGATCGTAGGTAGAGATTATTTGAGCGTTATCAACAAGCCCGACGGGCCGGGACTTACGTGTAATTTTGTTGAAAACGGTTTAGAACTATTCGGGGGAGAGGCCAAAGCCGGATTACCCTTATTTCTATCCCCTATTTTTCACGACGAAATGATCGTAGAGGACACTTGTTTTGGAGATCTTACCAATTTCAGGATCAGTAAGAATGTCGATGCCATTACATGGGATTTTGGGGACCCGGATTCTGGAGTAAATAATACGTCGACAGAAATAGAACCTTTGCACGTTTTTAGTGCTCCGGGAACCTATACCGTAACTACGAACATTCCTGCCAATTGTGGCCCCACCCCGACCATTACCATGGAAGTTGAAGTCTCGGGCACTCAGGCTTCTTATTCCGTTCAACTGGTTCAATGCGATGATGACTCGGATGGTTTTAGTTTTTTTAATCTAAATGAAGCGGATGAAAAATTGGCGCCGGATACTGAAACGAAATTCTGGTACTATAGAACAAAAGAAGACGCAGAACGGCGCGAAAATGGCATTATACAGCCAAATCAATATGAGAATATTACCCCCTATTCAGATTCAGTATGGGTAAGTATCCCTAATAGTACCGGTTGCTATCAGGTTATTGAAGTTGAGTTGGTCGTTTCTGCCAATGCTGTTTTTGATTCTAGTCCACCTTTGGTTTTTGATCTTTGTGATGATGCCATCGATGACGGTATCACCACTTTTGATTTGAGCAGTTCAGAAAGTGCCATTGCCGAGTTGTTTCCGGGGCAGGCCATTGACATTAGTTACTTCAGAAATTTAGAGCATGCCCTAGCTGAAACCAACGTCATATCAGAAATCAGCTCCTACGAAAATATAGGCTACCCCTTTACGCAGGATATTTACGTGCGCGTTGATGATCGATCAACGAACGATTGCTTGGGAATTGGCAGTCCAATTCAACTTATCGTAAAGCAACAGCCCCGATTCGATGTGATTACGGAAATTGATCTGTGTTTGGCCGACACCCCTACGGTTACCCTAAGTGCATTCAATGCCGAGGACAGCTATTCTTATGAGTGGACGGACATCAACGGACAAGTCATAAGCACCGAAATGGAAGTCACCATTGATGCAGGAGGGCCATATGCGTTAACAGCTACTTCGGGCAATGGGTGCAGTTCCTTTCCCATAATCGTGGATGTCATCGAATATAGCCCTATTGATCTAAGCTTGGATATGATTTCAATTACAGATGGTCGCAATAGTACGAATACCATTTTAATCGACGAGACCAAAATTGGAATAGGAGAGTATCAATATGCCTTGGATGACGAATCTGGAGCCTATCAAGAAAGTCCATTTTTTGATAATGTGGCGACCGGTGTTCACACCCTATTTGTTCGTGAAAAAAATAGTTGTTCGCCCGGTTCCTTGGAAATTTCTGTTATCGGATTTCCAAAATTCTTTACGCCAAACAATGACGCCAAAAATGATACCTGGAATCTTCTCGGTTTGAGTGAGGGGTATTCCCTTAATTCAAAAGTTTCAATCTTCGATCGTTACGGCAATCTTATCAAGCAAATTTCTCCCTCAAGTATAGGCTGGGATGGTACGCTCGATGGTCGCAAATCCATTCAATCAGATTATTGGTTTAGGGCCGAATTGGTAGATCAACACGGAGATAAAAGAATCTTGAGCGGCCATTTTAGTCTCATACGATAAGTCCTGTTGCCTCTCAAACTAGATGAATATGCCAATCTTTAAGGGTTTGGGCCTAAGGATAGATAATTAGTCCATTCGTATAATCTTGGCCCCGATAGCCCGTAAGCGATTGTCTATATCCTCATATCCTCGATCAATCTGATGGATGTTATGAATTGTAGAGGTTCCTTTCGCCGATAAGGCTGCGATCAATAACGAAACACCGGCACGAATATCTGGCGAAACCATGGTAGTCGCTTTTAAGGTAGATTTAAAGTCGTGGCCGATCACCGTTGCCCTGTGCGGATCGCACAAAATTATTTTTGCGCCCATATCGATCAATTTATCGACAAAGAACAGGCGGCTTTCGAACATTTTTTGATGTACCAGCACCTCCCCTTTTGCCTGTGTCGCAACGACCAACAAAATACTCAATAAATCTGGGGTCATTCCTGGCCAAGGGGCATCCGAAATAGTCAAAATAGAACCATCTATATAATTCTGAATCTCATAGCCGTCTTTGTGTTCTGGAATGTAAATGTCATCACCTTTTCGTTCTACGGTAATGCCCAATTTTCTAAAAACATTGGGGATTTGACCTAAATCGTCCCAGCTTACATTTTTGATGGTCAATTCGCTTTTGGTCATCGCAGCAAGTCCGATCCAACTGCCGATCTCGATCATATCGGGCAGCATGGTATGGGATGTACCGCCCAATTCCTTTACGCCTTCAATCGTCAACATATTTGAACCGACGCCGCTGATTTTGGCGCCCATGCGATTGAGCATCTTTGACAATTGTTGCAGATAAGGCTCACAGGCTGCATTGTAAATTGTGGTCGTGCCTTCTGCCAATACTGCCGCCATCAAGATATTCGCAGTTCCCGTAACCGAGGCCTCATCGAGCAGCATATAGGTGCCCTTTAATTTTTTGGCCTCAACACCATAAAAATGTTCTTCTTTATTGTATCTAAAGGTGGCGCCAAGATTAATGAACCCCTCAAAATGGGTATCTAACCTGCGACGGCCTATTTTATCGCCTCCTGGTTTGGGAATATAACCTTTACCAAAACGAGCCAAAAGAGGTCCTACCAACATGATCGATCCTCGTAGGCCACTGCCATCTTTCTTGAATTGGTCTGACTGTAAGTAATCGATATTTACGTCATCTGCACGAAATGCGTAGGAACCTTTGCCCTTTTTTTGGATTTTGACCCCTAGGTCTTCCAACAGCGCAATAAGTTTATTGACATCGACAATATCGGGTATGTTGTTTATCGCTACCTCTTCCGAGGTTAATAGTACAGCGCATAAAATCTGTAATGCTTCATTCTTGGCGCCCTGGGGCGTAATGTCGCCGGCAAGCTTATGCCCGCCTTCAATTTTAAATGTGCCCATTTAAGGTTGAACTATTAGTACCGCTTTTTGCCACGGTTGTTATTATTTCTTTGATTTTTCTTGCCGTTGTTCTTGCTACCATATTTTGGCGACTTGGCCACGCGGTTCTTCAAGAATTGTCCGCTTTCGGTTAGCGTTTGTCCCGTAAGGTCTATTTGGCCGTCGCTCAATTCCAACAAATGTTTGAAGATGGCATTATCGTCAACGGTATCCTTGTTCCAGTTGAGATAACATTTTTTCATATGGTTGGCGATCGCATACTCCAAACCATCGCGCATATCGCCCTTGTCCCAGCTCACCGCAACATCAATCATGCGCTTAATATTATTTCCGTAAAAACGGTATTTCGGATGGTTCTGAGGATAAGGGAGTGGTTCTGGTCGCTGCTGCAGCAATTCCTTACTTGTTATGGGGAATGGGGATTCTACATCCAATTTAAAATCGGACATAATAAATAGTTGATCCCATAGCTTATGCTGAAAATCGGGCACATCTCTTAAGTGCGGCTGCAAATTGCCCATAACCGCAATAATCGATTTGGCAATTTTATTACGCTCTACCGGGTCTGCAATAGACACCGCATGGTCGACCATTTTTTGAAAATGTCTTCCATATTCCGGAATTATCAAATGAGATCTTTCCGTATTATATTCTAGGTTTTCTACTAAATTCAAATTCTAAAGATTTTCTTGAGTACTGTAAAAGGAGAGTGTTAAACTACTAACGCCGGCAAATTAACAAAATTATGCGGTATTACCTATTTTACAGAGATATTACCCCCTCTACTTCACCGACTTCTTTATATTTTTCGATGACCGCATCGGGATCTTTTCTGTTCACGGTGACCGAAATACTGGTATATGTACCCTTTTTTGATTGTTTCGACTCGATTACGGCACCTGTATTGTCGAAAATTTCGTGAATCTTTTCAATCTTTCCCCCTTTGGTAGGTACTATAAATTTATAGAGATAATCTGATGGCCAAACACTCGTCTCGGCCAGCTGTTCTTTCAGTCTTTTGTAAAATTCATCGGATTTTTGGGTATCCATAAAATGCTTTCTGGCAAAGATAGTTCAATACTTCATTTTTTTTGGAATAGTCAAAAGAATAACTCAAGGGGAGTTCCTTAACTTTGTCATCAAAGACCAGGCATTTGACTCCAAAAAGAATCGTAATTACAGGCGGCCCAAGCACCGGAAAAACTTCCTTGATCAATGCCTTGGAAAAAAATGGGCATTTCTGTTTTCATGAAGTCATTCG
>CALIJE010000120.1 GCA_938017825.1 uncultured Flavobacteriaceae bacterium | reverse complement strand
GCGTCTTTTCCACGGCTGTCGGTATGAGAATTTACCTTTATTTTTAAGCTTGGATATTTTTCCATTGCCGCTATTACCTTCTCTACCTCCACCTCTGAATCTTGACGGATATTGTATTTATCAAAATCAAAATATATGGTGCTGAGCTGTAACAATTTTGCCAAATCATCTCCAAAGCCCGCAGTAATCTTATCTCTTTCAAGATAAAAATCAATCATTTTTGGCTTACCATCCGATTTAGCCAAATATTCCTCGGAAGTCACATAACCTTGCATCGAAGCACGAACAAAATTACCTTCGTTACAATCCAACGTTAGCGTATATTTCCCGTCATCGTCTGTAATGGTGCTCATTACCTCCTCATTGTCTTCATTGATTACCTTAACGGTAGCACCAACTAGAAGTTCGTTAGAAATCTTATCGCGAACAGTTCCTGAAATTTCTTGCTCACAATCTAACATCAACGGAGTAGTTTCCAAGAAACTATAGATATCATCGGCACCTTTTCCCTCTCCTCTATTGGAGGCAAAATAACCTTTCCTTGTATCCTCATTTATGATAAAAGTAAAGTCATCCATAGCGCTATTTACAGGCTCACCGACATTTGCTACCGTACCATCAAATTTATTTTCGTTCATTTTAGTAGCAAAAACATCCAAACCTCCTAAACCAGGGTGACCATCGGAGGAAAAGTAAATGATACCCTCTCGTGTCACAAAAGGGAACGTCTCCCTTGCTTCGGTATTGATATTGCTTCCTAGATTTATTGGTTCACCAAAGCTACCATCCTCGTTAATGGCTGCCATAAAAATATCTGATTCACCTAGGGTACCTTCCATATCAGATGCAAAGAAAAGTGTTTTTTCATCGGCACTTAATGATGGGTGTGCCACAGAGTGTGCATCACTATTAAACGGCAACTCTTGAATATTGCCCCAAATACCATCTATCAATGACGCTTTGTATATCTTTAGTCGAATTACACCGTCCTCATCTTTCTTTGCTTTGCCTTCAAGGGTATTGTTTCTTGTAAAATAGATGGTATTTCCGTCTTTAGTACTCACAGAAGTCGATTCATGCAAGCGCGTATTAATTTCATCTTTAATCTTAACGACCTTATTGTTCGAAACACTATCAGCATTGACCTTGTAGAGGTCAAGAAAATCTTTAGAATTCCAAGTATGTCGGTATCTCGCCATATTACCTGTGTCTCTATCAGAGGAAAAAATCAATCCGTCATTATAAAATGCCGGGGCAAATTCGCTATAAGAAGTATTGTATTGGAAAGAACCGATTTCATAGCGACCAGAGTTTCTTTTGATATCATTAAGAAAATCAGTCTCTTCGTTATACACCGCCGCCCTATTGTCATCAGAGGTCAACGCCACAAATTTTGCCATTACTTCTTTTGAACCTTCATAATCACCTAGGGTCTTCAGGGTTTGGGCATATCTAAAAAAATGTTCAGGGCCCGCATCGGCTTCATAGGAGGTCACCAATTTTTTGTATGTCTGTGCGGCCTCTTTGTAATCCGCATTAAAATAATACGAATTTCCAAGTTTTTTAAGCAAATCAGCCGATACATATCCTTTATCCATTACCCTTTTGTAGATATCGATGGCAGGGCTAAACGAATACTGATCGTAGCTTTCATTTGCTTTGGTCACCAACCGATTTTCTTTTTCTTGAGATACTTGGGTCTCTTGGGCAGAAAGTACGTTGGAGAATATAAGGCCGATTGTAACTATTAGAAAGAAAACTTTTTTTACCATTGGTCGAATTTTAAAAGAAACGAGGTGATACCAATTTTTTGAATGATTTGATCAACTCATACCTAAGGAAAATTTCAAATGAACCATCATTGAATCTTGCGGCTCCAAAATCACTTGTTTCCTTGTCGTATGCCACTCCGATCATAAATTGGTCGGAAAGTTGAAAACCAACCAAAGCACTAGCCGCAGCATCCCAGCGGTATGCAGCCCCTAAGGAAATCTTATCATTTACCAAGAAGGTACCTGAAAAATCCAATTGTAAAGGTGCTCCGCTCACAACTTTGCTCAGAATGGCAGGTTTAAACTTTAAATTTCCTCCAAGGTCGAATACATAACCCGTTATCAAATAAAAATTGATTCTTTCCTGAGCAAGGAAGCTTATGCCATTGGCGTCGTTGTTTGATCCATCGAAATGCTCTGTTTGCAATAGATTAGGCGCCGAAAGGCCAGCATAGAACTTATTCGTGTGGTAATAAATACCAAGGCCAAAGTTGGGCGAAAATCGATTTTCTATATTATCTGTATTTACCGATTCCTCAAATCCTGCCCTTTGGCGTAACTGGGCTACATCCAAATTAAAAAGATTACCGCCGACCTTTAGGCCAAATGACAGTTTTGCATCTTTCGCAACATCCAAAGTATATGATACCGCAGCGTCGATATAAGTTTCCCTTACAATACCCTCACCGATTTCATCTTGAACAATCGATAAACCATAACCTACTTTACTATCCCTAATTGGCGAGTGCAAATTAAGCGTTGCAGTGGTAGGGGCACCATCTTGGCCAAGCCATTGGTTTCTATAAAGGAGAGCAGCACTAAACTGCCCCCGAGAACCTGCATAGCCTGGGTTTACGGTCATAGTATTGTACATATATTGGGTATACTGTGCATCTTGTTGTGCATAGGATGTACCCATAGCCGCAAATATCAAAAGAAGGGACGCTACAAGGGTTTTTCTTAGTATCATATTGTTATTGCCAATTATTTGCTAATGTAAATATAACCGTTATCAAGCACATTTTGCCGCTCTGCCGTGCTGTACTCAAAGATGTAATAGTACACTCCTGCCGGCAAGTAATTCGATCCGTCACCTACAGTCGAACGTCCTTTAGATCTACCGTCAAAAACATTATTTTGATTGTTGTAGTTATTACCTTCATAAACCGCAATTCCCCATCTGTTATATATCTTAAGGCTATTGCTTGTGGTCCTATCAACATTTTCGATCCAAAGAAATTCATTCTTACCATCACCATTCGGGGTCACCATTTGCATGACTATGATTTCCTGAGGCCTATCATCGACAGGATCTAAATAATCTGGAGTACCATCACCGTCGGTATCGTCATTGGTAGGATCACCGTCACCATCCGCATCCTCATCTGGAGTATCTATCCCATCACCGTCGTCATCAATATCCCGATAGTTGACATCTTCAGTACCATCTGTATCCGGCAAGTC
>CALIJE010000119.1 GCA_938017825.1 uncultured Flavobacteriaceae bacterium | reverse complement strand
ACCAGGGCATAAAGTAACCATTAGAACAGCATTGAAAAATGGATGGAGGGTATACGACCCCTTCTCTAAATATATTTTGGATGAGTGCTCTTACCAAGACAATTTGGTCTCGGTCGGGGAAGGCATCAATCCGTTTAAGGCGGTTGAGGCCATCGCAGGTAGAAAAGAGGCCGTGATTCAGAAAAGCAATCAACTAGGTAACACCTACGGTCTTAATATTCGTTCCCTTACCAGAAGGGTTACAAGAGTCTACTACGTAAAGGGTACGAACAATTTCGAAGTTGGTCAGCGTCGTGCGCAAGCTGGTGATTGGGATGGTGCCGCAGAACTTTGGGAAAAAGAATTGAACAATTCCGATTCGAAAATCGCAGGGCGCGCCTACTATAATATGGCCATTATCAATGAAATTAATGGCAACTTGGATAAAGCGATGGAGTATGCCTCTAAATCGTATACCGATTATGAAAATAGAGATGCTTTGCGTTACATCAATATTTTGAAGTATCGCCAGCAGCAAGTTCGAGAGCTAGACAGACAGTTGGCCAAGTAAGAACAGAAATTTTTAAAATGAGACCGCTATGCATTCAGGTATAGCGGTTTTTTTATGCCAAGGCGTCTTTATAGGTTTTAAGACAACGTTCACGGGCCATTTTGTGGTCGACCATCATGTTGGGGTAGGTAAGTTCCTGTAATTCTGGCACCCACCTATTTATATACTCATTTTGTTTGTCGAATTTGGCCACTTGGGTCATGGGGTTGAATATTCGAAAATATGGTGCGGCATCAACTCCGCTACCGGCTGCCCATTGCCAATTGCCCACATTGGCACTCATATCATAATCCAATAGTTTTTCGGCAAAATAGGTTTCACCCCATCGCCAATCGATAAGTAAGTGCTTGCACAGAAAGCTTGCGACCAACATGCGTACACGATTGTGCATGTAACCGGTGGCATTCAGTTCGCGCATACCGGCATCCACTAAGGCGTAGCCGGTTTGTCCGTTTTTCCATTTCTCGAACTCGGCTTCATTGTTCCGCCAAACGATACGGTCGTATTTTGGTCTGAAAGATGCCTTACGCGTATGCGGGAAGTGCCATAAGATCTGCATAAAAAATTCGCGCCAAATCAACTCGTTCCAAAAGACCTCGTTTTCTTCCGCTATCGCTTTTTTTACCATCTCCCGCACCGATACCGTTCCAAATCGTAAGTGAGGGCCTAAACGCGAGGTGCCATTTTGCACAGCAGGAAAGTTGCGCGTGGCTTCATAATTATTGATTAGTGAAGGTGTGGCTACGTAATCGGGTACGGTGATCGAAGCCTTTTCAAAACCCATTTCCCCCAGACTGGTATTAGGCAGATCGTTGGCTTTGAGCAGCTTATCGAACAACGGAATGGTTTCATGTTTTTTTAAGGCCTTGGCATTAAATAGGTGTTTCCATTTGTTTTTATACGGGGTGTAAACCACATATGGTTTTCCGTCGTCTTTGACCACCTCATTCGTTTCAAAAATGACTTGGTCTTTGTATGTTTTAAGTGGGATGTTTTTCGTAGCGAGCAATTGCTCGATTTGGGTATCGCGATCCTGTGCATACGGTTCATAGTCGTAGTTGGTATACACGGCGGTAATTTCATAATCGGATATCAATTGGCTAAATACAGCCTCTGGTTTGCCATGAAAAAGTGCTATTGAACTTGAATGACTTGTTTCCAGCGTTCTCCGCATTTTTTGCAGTTCCTCATATATAAACGTAACCCGTGCATCATTTTTCGGTAGTTTGTCAAGAATTACAGAATCAAAAATGAAAATAAGTAGGACTGCACTGGTACTTTGAAGGGCTTGGGAAAACCCTACATTATCATGCAGTCTCAAATCTCTACGAAACCAAAAGATGGAAACTTCTTTCTTCATTTCGGTAAATCCCTCAATAGTTAGCAGTCTGGTTTAATTGATATTTAGAGTTCCGATTCCGCCATCAACACCAACTACCTGTCCGGTCATCCAACTACTTTCCTCACTCAGCAGAAAGATAGCGATATTGGCAATATCAGAGGCGCTACCTACCCTTTTTAATGGGTGTCTGTCTGCCATCAGTTCCCTTTTCCTATCATTGCTCAACAATCTGCCGGCCAAGGGGGTATCTACCAATGACGGCGCCACAACGTTAACCCTTATTTTTGGGGCGTATTCTGCTGCCAATGATTTTGCAAAGCCCTCGAGTGCTCCTTTGGCGGCGGCAACACTCGTATGAAACGGCATTCCGGTACCCACAGCGACCGTACTGAAAAAGACCATACTCGCACCTTCGGCCATACGTGTCATAATGGTCTTTACGACCTTGACCATACTAAAGAAATTTACATGCATATCTTGTTCGAAGGTCTCTAAAGTCATCATTTTAAACGGCTTTAGATTAATGCTTCCTGGGCAATAGGCAAACCCATGAATTTCTTCCGGTAGGGCTGTCGGGTCTAATTCATCTGTAGTGGCATCAAAGGGAATATGGGTCACATTCATGGAGCCAAGCTCATCTTTGGTGCGCGATGCGATATATAGGTTGTGTTCTTTTGATAGTTGCCGAGCCATGGCCAGGCCGATACCATGTGACCCACCTATCAGTACTATATTCTTGCTCATTTGTTATATGGATTTAAATTGGAGTATCTTCTCCGTTCCAGGTATGGATCCGAAAAGTTCTATTAGCTTTTGTTCACGATAGCCAAAAATCTGCTTGAGTTGTTTTTTGACCACAATGGGGTGCGCGAGCTGTCCTAAAATTCCGAAAGGAATCTTATAGTCGATAATATCCTCCATCTCTACACCGCCCTCGATCGATTTGATAAAATGTTTATGGTGCCACAAGGCATAGGGCCCAAAGCGTTGCTCGTCGACAAAATACTCACCTTTTTTTACATGGGTTATTTCAGTGACCCATGTGGTGCTGTAAAATGGAAAGGGACTCACCTTATATTGAATAATTTGACCGGGAAACATAGGTCTGTCGGCCCCTGAAAGAATATTGAATCCCATATGGTCTGGAGTGATCGTCTTCAAATTCGCCGGACTGGAAAGAAAGTCCCATGCCTCCTGTTGGGTAATGGGAAAAGATTGCTTGGAGTAAAGCTGGTACAACTTCATAATCTAAATTTGAACAAAGATAAGCGCAATGTTGTTTAACTATATTTTAAAATAGTTAAACAAATTATAAATTGTATATCTCGTTAAGCAAACTGAAATCGTGCTTTATCGAAAATGTAGCACACAGTTTGCGTTATAAACTTATATATGCTGGCTATTTCGTAATTTTC
>CALIJE010000118.1 GCA_938017825.1 uncultured Flavobacteriaceae bacterium | reverse complement strand
GAAGTTAAGGCAGGTGGCGCGTATTGCCGCCGATCGGAATTTCGAAAAATCTCCAAAAGTTCATCCTTGTTTTCTGCAAACGGACTAATATCGTTTTCTGTAAGATCCTGTGACTGTCTAGCAAACGGCTTAGGTCTTTGTGGCAACGGCTGAGTTGGTGACGTTTTTTCCCCCTTAATTGTCGAGGAGGGAACAGGCACTTCGTCAATATCGAATAAAGGCTCACCGGTTAGTCTATTGAACACATAAACATATCCTTGCTTGGTAACTTGTGCAACAGCAGGAATCTTTTGGTTATTTCGTTCTATCAATAGAAGAGTAGGGGGAGCAGGGGGGTCCCTGTCCCAAATATCATGATGTGTCAATTGAAAATGCCAAAGTCGTTTTCCCGTATTTGCATCTAAGGCAAGAAGACAATTCGCAAACAGGTTTGCACCAAGGCGATCACCACCATAAAAGTCAGGGGCAGCGGAACCTGTTGGAACGTAGATAATCTCTGCCTCTTCATCAACCGCCATCCCCGCCCAATTATTTGCCGCGCCAACAATGGGGCTTTTCCTTGGATCTGTACTCCATGAAGCATAGCCAAATTGACCTTTTTTAGGAAGGGTGTGAAAGACCCACTCGACCTTTCCGCTTATGACATTAAAGGCCATTATATCTCCAGGAGGAGCACCAGCCCCTTCAGAAAGGCGTAAGGGCATAACAATAAGGTCTTTAAAAATGGTTCCGGGAGTATTCGAAATTACAAACTGATTTTTAGCCGATTCGGCCATGCCTGATCGCAGGTCTATTCGACCATTGGTTCCAAAGCTCCTTACAGGCTCACCGGTTAAGGCGTTTAATGCAAATAAATCTGCCCCTCGGGTAAAAAGTATGCGCCGATCGTCATTTTTTTGCCAGTAAGAAACCCCGCGACTGGTAGAGTGCCATACCTTGATAGAGTCCCCAAATTGCCAAATTTCCTGTCCCGAACGGGCATCTAGGGCAACGACCCTAAGTGCGGCGGTCACCCCGTACAAAATCGAATCGACTACCAATGGATTCATCTGCATTTGTCCCCAATCCGAGGCCTCATAAGACCAAGCAACTTTTAGGTCTTTGAGATTGTCTTTTGTGATCTGAGAAAGTGTTGAATAATGGCTTCGCCCTGAATCACCCAAATAAGAGGACCAGGTAGAAAATTCTATTTTGGCGGCATTTTCATCCTCGGCATTTTTGCAACCCAACAAGATGCAAGCAACTAGCATGACTAAAAACCCCAATTTTTTCATTGTTCTACAAAATAATCTGTTTACGAAGGCCAACTATGGTTCGGTAGTTACAATTGATAATGGTCTTTGAATTTCGCAATTTTAAATCCGTTCGCAAACACCTTTGCGGCTTGTTCACTTGTATCATCGAGTAAGGGATTTGTATGGTTGAAATGAATAAAGTGAACCTTATTCTTTTCTGAAGAGGAAAGCCCCTTGAAAATTTCCATGCTCTCGATTACAAATGGATGCGGAATTTGCGAAATATCGCGGGTATTCAATTCATCGCCATCATAAAAGCTGGCATCGAGAAAAGCATAATCCACTTTTTTAATCTCATCAACAATACTCGTTTCCCACTTTTGCCATTTGTCAATGTCAGGTATGAACAAAGCACTTTTGTTGGGCCCTATGATTCTAAAACCCACTGTTTCAGAAAATTCGTCACGATGCGGCACAAGAAGCGGCACAATTTTTAACCTAGGGTTGAGTTGAACCTTTTGATTGTTTTCAATAGGCCAAAGAGCAACATTTTCATTTGAAACCAATTGACTCCACGGTCCGTTCTTTTCTAAATAGCGTTTCATTTTTGGCATCACATAAGTGGGCACGTTCACTGCGTTGGTAGCTTCTTTGCCCAAATACATCAAACCTGAATAATGACCAATATGTGCGTGGGTGAGGAAAATACCATCGGGCAATTCGTTGGCGTTCCAGGAAGCCTTGTTTTTCAAAATTTTTACTTGCGACGCAATATCAGGGGTTGCATCAAAAAGAAACATTTGCTGGTTTTTGTGGTCGATAAGACCTAAAGAAACCACCTTTCTTCGAACATCGGGATTTTCGAACAAGCCTGCGCAACACTCTTTTTTACATGCAATATGGGGAGAACCGGCATCTTGTACAGTACCTAGCACAACTAAGGAAATTGCATTTGCTGAACGAATCCCTTCAGAGGTTGAGCCCTCTGTTTGAGGCCCCCCACTTTCACCACAGGAAGACAAAAGCAATAAAAAGCAAAACAAAACAGAAAATTTCATGAGATACAGGTTCAGCGAAAACTAAGATAAGTATAAAAAGAATGCGTGGTTTCGATTCATATAGACCTTGTTAGATAGAGGAGTTTCTAAAGAATATTAATTAACTTATTGGCGCGACTAAAGCCAACTTTAATGCAGAATACCGACGACCAGGTTTCAAAACGTCTTTTTTCACTCGATGTCTTTCGTGGACTTATCATGTTTTTGTTGGTGGCCGAAGCGGCAGGATTTCACCATAGTTTTACTGAGTTAACCGAAGGCTCCCCTTTATCCGGACTCGCTCATCAGTTGCATCATCATCCTTGGAACGGCCTTCGATTCTGGGATTTGATCCAACCCTTTTTTATGTTTATAGTTGGGGTAGCCATGCCATTTTCTTTGGGCAAACGAAAGCTTTCTCAGACCAGTGGACAACGAACCAGACATATTTTGAGAAGATGTTTTTTGCTATTTTCGTTCGGCGTCTTATTGCACTGTGTGTATAGCCAGGCTTTGGTCTGGGAATTATGGAATGTTCTGGTGCAACTTTCATTTACCATCCTAATTGCATACGCTATAATGAACCTTCCGCATCGGGTGCAAGTAGGAATTTCAATTGCCATATTGGCTTTGACCGAAATTCTTTATCGTTCGTACAACCCTGATGCACCTTATGCTCTGGGTCACGAGAGCTTTGGTTCATATGTAGATCTACTGACCATGGGGCAAGTAAACGACGGGTATTGGGTGTTCGTGAATTTTATTCCCACGGCCGCACATACGATTTGGGGCGTTATTTGCGGTCAAATTTTATTGAGCAGTAATTCTGCAAAAGAAAAACTAAAGCCATTTTTGATTTGGGGAACGGTTATTCTCGTGACCGGATTCGTTATGGACGGGTTGGGTATCACTCCGATAATTAAGCGTATCGCAACCTCATCTTTCACCTTGGCTTCCGGAGGTTTAGCGGTTTTGACCCTTGCCTTGTTTTATTGGCTTATTGACGTGAAAAATAATAGAAAAAAATGGCTGAAAATCTTTTCGGTCGTGGGGACCAACTCGATTTTCATTTATCTTTTGGCAGAAACCGTTGGGGTACAATGGTTTCGAAAATTTGGAGCAATTTGGACAAATGGACTCCTAGAGCCACTAGGGGTTTCCAATGAGGTAATAGGGGTAACAAGCTCGCTATTGGTGCTATTTTTCTTCTGGTACATTACCTACTTCCTAGATAGGCACAACGTATATTTCAAGGTATGATTTACCAATGGTAATTCGCCCTTTTAACACAATCCCACGCGCAGTCCCCTAAGGCGCATTATTTTAAAACGGCATTGTATTCACTGTTGTTGTTAAGAAGTTCTGTGGCGGCTAAAATAGCCTCATCATTCTCGAGGTAATATTCGTAAAGACCTTCACGATAGAAATAGCGTTTTACGATTTCATCTTCCAATTTTTTTTGAATTTCGTTCTGGTGCTTTTTCAAAGCTTCCAATTTACTGGCTTCCATGTCTGACAACAAGGTCTTTAAATCGTTTTCTACAGTTTTGTTAAAAACAACATTTTCCTTGTCGGCCATAGCCTCCTTGATCGCTTTCTCAGCCTTGGTTTCAAAAGAAAAATCACTTTTAGACACAAATTCAGTAAAATCGGTAAAGTCTGAATCTGCAAAATTAAAACTAGAGACCTCTGGCACCTTGTGGTTATAATAATAGTTTGTGGCATAGTCAAAAACCACATTATTGTTGAGTAGGGCCGTTGTTAGTTCGTTGGCCTTAATTGCTGCTATTTCAATATCAGGCAACACCCCGCCACCATCTTGAACTTTTCTTCCATTTCGCGTCTTGAATTCTTTGAAAGAGGTATTTCGAACGGCCTTGTTATCCCCATCGCGATTCCAATAATCCAATGATTGAATACACCGTCCTGATGGCGTGAAATAACGAGAAATCGTAACTTTTAATTGAGTGCCATATGTTAATTTCAAAGGACGTTGCACCAACCCTTTGCCAAAACTTCTAGCTCCCATTACGACAGCACGATCTAGGTCTTGTAGACTTCCTGATACAATTTCGCTGGCCGAAGCGCTACTTCCATCGACCAATATAACAAGAGGAATTTCAGTATCAACCGGTTTGTTCTTTGTCTTATACTCACGGTTGAATTTCTTTACCTTGCTTTTAGTGGTGACGATCAATTCACCCTTATCCACAAAGAGATTGGTTACATTAATTGCTTCGGAAAGCAATCCGCCAGGATTTCCCCTAAGGTCTAAAATGACCTTTTCTGCGCCTTTGCCCTTTAAATCTATAAGGGCCGCTTTGGTTTGTTTCGAAGCTTTAGCATTGAACTTTGAGAGTACGATATAAGCGGTCTTATCATCGACCATATCATAGAAGGGCACGGCATCGATTTCTACTCCTGCACGTTTAATGGTCGCGGTCATTATTTTGCCCTGTCTTTTGTAGGTAACATCGATCGAAGTATTGTTGGCTCCTTTAAGCAATTCGCTGGCATTGTCGTCGAAATCGGCCACCTTTGTTTCTCCTATTTGAATGATCTCGTCTCCTGCTTTTAGGCCAGCGACATCCGCAGGGTAGCCCTGGTGGGGCTCTATAATCAAGAGTTTATCTTTGAAGGAACGCACTAGGGCGCCAATTCCTGAATATTGGCCCGCATTGTTTATGCGATAGGTTTCTACGTCTTGCTCATTCAGAAAACGAGTGTAGGGATCCAGGTCTTCGAGCATATTCTTGATAGCCGTATCCATTAATTCAGCAGGATTGGTCTCATCTACATAGTTCATGTTAAGCTCCTTGAAAAGAGTTGTGAATATTTCAATCTGCTTGGCGATCTCAAAGAAATCACTTTTAAAACTACTTGCGCCCACAAGAACAAGAACGGCGATAACTGGAATTAGAATTTTCTTTTTGAGCAATGTATTCATAGCGGATATTTCTTTAAGAATTTATGAAGTACGGTCGATAAACCTTCATCGACAAGCCTATAATTGGGCATTTCCTTACCAAGGTATAAAAATAGAAACGCAAAACCCCCCTCACTATTGTTAAAAACAAGGTGTTTGTTAAGGCGATAACTCTCCCGTAACAAGCGCTTTATTCGATTACGCTTCACAGCACTTTTAAAGTTCCTTTTAGATACAGTTACCCCTGTTTGTATTGGCACATCGAATGGAAGGTCGGTTTTGAGATAAATGAGCTTAATAGGAAAAGCAGTAATCGATTTACCTTCTGCAAAAAGCCTATCAATTATTTTTTTGCTCTTTAGTTTTTCTTTCTTAGGGAAGGAATAATTCATTTTTTGTTGCAGCAGAGCAGTCTTTAGAAAGAGACATCTCCTATATTACTCTTGCTTTTTGGCTGATTCTGGCCAAAGATTGTTTGCTGGATTGACATCGGCCATTAATTGTGACGGATCTATCATAATGGCTTTAATACTTTCCAAGGGTTTATCAATACTAAAATCATAGGTTTGAAATGCCCATGGCCAATCCTCAAGGAGGGTGCGCTTTAGTTGCGGATAAGGATTTTCTTTTTCTCCCCGCATCATTCGCAAGGGGGCGTAAAAAGTTTCTTGAGTGTCGTCGTTATATACCACTAGCACATCCAACGGCATTGGCATAAGCCCAATACGTTCTAAAACAATCTTGGTTTTCTGTCCTTCCGCTGTTACGGTTTTGATACCATAGTCAATCGTATTTGTGGTCTGTGTCCAGTCCGTGAGATACCAATCCAACTCCATTCCAGAAACTTTTTCAGCAGTTCGTTTAATATCATTCGGCACCGGATGCTTGAACTTAAAATCGGAGTAGTATTTTTTAATGGTTTCCATTAGTTTGTCCTGCCCAATCACATAGCCTAATTGTGAAAGGAATATCGCCCCTTTGCTGTAGGCGGCAATGCCATACGGCATATTCGAATTGTAACGATCTGAGTGTGTTGATTGAGGTTGTTCTAGCCCACTGGAGACCAGATAATAGTATCCACGGTACGAATTTTCGAACGGATTCTCCTTGTTCTGATTTCGTATCTCATTACTGCAGAGCGCAGAAATAAACGAGGTAAAGCCTTCATCCATCCACTCATGTTTCGCTTCATTGGTGGCCAACACATGTTGAAACCAAGAATGGGCCAGCTCGTGAATCATGGTACCAATTACGCTCCCGGGTTTATCGCCCCCGGTAATAAGTGTACCCATTGCGTACTCCATTCCGCCATCGCCACCTTGTATTACCGAGTATTGTTTATAAGGGTATTCGCCGATATTCTTATTGAAAAACTCCATGGCCTTTTTGGTCAAGGGCTGCACTTTGGTCCAAGTATCTCTATAAATGGAGTCGTTTTTGTACAGGAAATGTAAGGTGGGGCCATTTTCCATCTGCAGGGTGTCATGCACATATTCGGGGTCGGCAGCCCACATAAAATCATGCACCATAGGGGCTTTAAAATGCCATGTGAGGGTTTTGCCTTTTTGTTTTTTTACCTCAGTTCCGGCTGCCTCGTAGCCATGCCCAATTTCCTGCGGATTTTGAAGATAGCCACTTCCGCCCACCACATAGGTTTTATCAAGGGTTAATTTCACATCAAAATCGCCCCAAACCCCATGAAATTCGCGAGCAATATAAGGGTCTGCATGCCATCCTTCGAAATCATATTCCGCTAATTTTGGATACCATTGGCTCATAGAAAGAGCAACGCCGTCTCTGTTATTTCGCCCAGCCCTTCGAATTTGAACGGGCACCTGTCCTTTGAACTCCATTTCAAAGGTCGTTTTACCGCCCGCAGGGATTGGTTTTGCCAATTCGACCACCAAAACGGTACCTTCTTCATTGAACGTAACCGGTACGCCATCTTGTTTTAGGCTTGTGGCATGCAAATATCCGATTTCACTTTCGGTAAGTGTTGTTATTCTACTTCCAGTCTCCTTGGAGAACATTCGCCCATCTGGATCCGATATGCTTTCCAAGCGCGCGTTCATTTCACTATCTGGCTGAAAGGCGTTGAAATACAAGTGATAATATACCCGATTCAACACATCTGGCGAATTATTGGTATAGACCAGTCTTTGGGTGCCAGTATATTGAAAGTTTTTGACATCCACATCCACATTCATGGTATAGTCAACATGCTGCTGCCAATAGGAAGTGTTTTGGGCAGTAACGCCACTTGAAATTAGGCATACCGCAAAAACCAATGATTTTAAAAAATACCGCATAGTATATTAAAGTTTTATTTGCCCTTTCGAGACTCCTTCGGCCATCACCAAAGCGTTGTAGGCATTGACCATTTTGCCAGAAATAGAAATTTCGCCCAAGCTCGCGGTCTTCGAGGCATCCCCACCAAGAACCACTTTCGCCTTTGGCTCGAGACCAGATTGTATAATAATATTCTTAACCTGTGAGGCCGTTAATTTTGGATATTGCGACCAGATTAAGGCCGCTACGCCCGCCACCGCAGGAGCGGCCATTGACGTACCTCCTTGGAAGTCGTATTTGTTATTGGGCATTGTCGAATAGATCTCATCGCCGGGTGCGAATACATCTACATTGATATCGCCGTAATTAGAAAACACTGCGAGCATCTCCGAACCATATTTGGGCGCTAGGGCCCCTACGGTTAACACGTTATCACTTATTTCAGGACCATTATTTACCTGATCATTCGGAAAATTGGGATTACTTGGATCATCAAGATTTGCACCATCATTACCTGCAGCATGCACAAAAAGCACGTCTTTTGAGGCGGCATATTTTATGGCGTCGTATACCCATTGGGCATTTGGCGAAAAACCTTTCCCAAAACTGGCATTGATGATTTTTGCACCATTATCCACGGCGTATCTAATACCTAGCGCGATGTCTTTATCGTATTCATCGCCATTGGGTACGGCACGTATGCTCATAAGGGCTACATTGTTGGCTACGCCGTTGACCCCTTTGCCATTATTGCGTTCTGCTCCAATGATCCCCGCTACGTGGGTGCCATGGCTCTCGTCTTCTACTCTGTTTTGTGGGTTGCCATTCCCGTATTTAGTATCGGTAATGTCATAGGGCTTGTCGCCAACGACGGCCCTACCGTCAAAATCAACATTGTAGTTGTAGTTGAGCTGATCTGAATAATAGGTGATACCCTCATCAATTTGGTCTAGTAAATCTGAAATACTATCCGCATATTGGAACATTTGGGTAAGAATGCCAACGTTTTGCTGCATTGCTTGATCGGTTGGTTTCATGGCCGCCAGATCTTCCTTGGTATAGGTTTCTTTCCCTAGTTCTTTCTTAACAGCGGCATCGGCATTTTTTACAGTTTGGGAAATCTGCTCCAAACGTTGTTTCTCTGGCCCGGCCTTGGCATAGTTCTCCTCGACTTTTGCCTTCGCTTTTGCTTGGGTGTCGGCATCTCCTAGCTTTAGCTTTACGATTCGTGCCGCTTCTAGCTGTTCATTATATGATTCCCCTAAAAAATTATAGCCATGGATATCATCAACATAACCGTTCCCGTCATTGTCGACACCATCACCAGCTCTTTCTTTGGTATTTGTCCAAAGCACTCCATCTAAATCTTCATGTCTTAAATCCATGCCAGAATCCAATACGGCAACGATAATTTTTGAACCTTTTTTTTGGCCGATTAACTCCCTGTACGCTTTGTCAACGCTCATGCCAGGAATAGTATCGGACACCAAATCGAGGTGTCCCCAATTCTGTTTTTCGGTTTCCGTAAGATCTGCCAATTTTAAGGGCGTAGTGTCAATATTGGCAATTGGTGTGGAAACCATTGTGGTTGCTCCGCAACCCGCCAAAAGTAGTAAGCTTGCTATTATTAGGGAAAACTTTGATGTGTTTTTGATCATGATATTATTTTATGGTGTTACTGTTTTTTTAGTTTGCGAAAACGTCCTTGAAAGTGAAAATTTCATTCAATCGAACTCCTTTTTCGGTTTGCTGCAAGGTACAAATTTCATTGTGTGCATCGTGCTCAAAGAATAAGAGATAGTCGTTTTTTGCCGCTTGTTTCAAAAATTTGTCCTTTTCGGCCAGGGTAATTAACGGCCTGGTATCGTATCCCATTATATAGGGCACCGGAATATGACCTGCTGTTGGAACAAGATCTGCTACAAAAACCAATACTTTCCCTTGGTAGTTTATATGTGGCAACATTTGCTTTTCAGTATGCCCATCTGCAAAAAGAATACCAAAACCAAGCTCAGATTCTTTAAGATAGTTTTGGTTGTCGCGAGCAATAAACTTTAATTGCCCGCTCTCTTGCATTGGGATAAGGTTCTCCTTCAGAAAAGATGCTTTTTCCCTATTGTTCGGATTGGTTGCCCAATCCCAATGGGCCTTGTTTGTCCAATAATGCGCATTCTTAAACGCAGGTTCGTAGCCGGTTCGATCGCTGTTCCATCGTATGCTTCCACCGCAATGGTCAAAGTGCAAATGTGTCATGAACACATCGGTAATATCATCGCGATGAAAGCCATGTTTGGCCAGGGAAGAGTCGGTCGTAAAATCGCCCCATCTGTAATAATAATTGAAAAACTTGTCAGATTGTTTGTCACCCATACCCGTATCGATCAGTATCAGTCGGTCACCATCTTCTATTAACAAACTTCGAGCGGCAATATCGATCATATTGTTGCTATCGGCAGGGTTGGTTTTTTGCCAGATCGATTTGGGAACCACACCGAACATGGCGCCACCGTCGAGTTTGAAATTTCCGGTTTCAATGGGGTAAATGGTCATGAATCAAAAATAGGGAATTCCTATTTACCTATGATATTCCAATTCTTGTTTTTACCTTGCGCGTTAACAAGATGAATCAATGTTAGAACTTGCGGGAATTATCGTACTGGGAATAATAGCTCAATGGGTGGCTTGGCGGCTGAAATTGCCGGCAATTTTGCCATTGATTTTGATCGGGCTATTGGTTGGGCCAATTGCAACCTTGTACACAGAGGATGGCAGGAAACTGATTGAACCGATATGGAATGGGACTTCGGGCTTGTTTCCTGGTGACGGATTATACTATTTTGTTTCCTTGGCCATTAGCATTATTCTGTTTGAGGGGGGGCTTACTTTAAAACGTTCAGAAATACGTAACGTAGGGCCAGTAATAACAAAATTGATTACCCTTGGTAGTCTAGTTACTTTTCTATGTGCGGGTGTGGCCGCACATTTTATTTTTGGACTTAGCTGGCAAATTTCGTTCTTATTCGCCGCTTTGATTATTGTTACAGGCCCTACAGTAATTAGTCCAATATTGAGAAATATCCCGCTGAAAAAGGATGTAGCTGCCGTTTTGAAGTGGGAAGGTATTTTGATCGATCCCATTGGTGCATTGGCCGCAGTACTTGTATATGAATTTATTAGCGTTGGTGAAGGTCAGGAATTCACCGTGACTGCGTTGTTGGAGTTTGGTAAAATTTTGCTTTTTGGCTTTAGTTTTGGCCTTACTTTCGCCTATGCCCTAACCTTTGTGATCAAAAAGAACTTGGCACCTCATTATCTAATGAACGTGGTTTCCTTATCTGTTGTGCTCTTGGTTTTCGTTGTGTCGGATATTTTTGCGCATGAATCTGGTCTGCTAGCCGTAGTGGTTATGGGCATGTTCATGGGGAATACCGATTTACCGAACATCAAGGAACTCTTATACTTTAAGGAGTCTTTAAGCGTACTTCTTATCTCGATACTCTTTATTTTGCTTTCTGCGAATATCAATATCGAAGATCTTGAATTGATATATAACTGGCAGACCGCGGCCCTTTTTGCCGTAATTATTTTCGTGGTTCGCCCGTTAGGTGTTTTCTTATGTACAGCCGGTTCTAATCTAAATTTTAAGGAAAGATTGTTTATCGGTTGGGTGGGCCCCCGAGGAATCGTTGCAGCGGGTATCGCTTCGTTATTCGGATCCAAATTATTGGCCTCAGGTGAACCGGGAGCCGAATATATTACGCCTTTGGTGTTTATGATTGTCTTGGGAACGGTTTTACTGAATGCTACCACCGCAAGGGTGTTTGCACAAATCGTCGGGGTATTTTTGAAGAAATCAGAGGGAATATTAATTATTGGGGCGTCTAAATTTTCAAGACTTATCGGCTCATACCTGCAGAAGAACAATCGCCATGTTGTCTTGATAGACAGCAATCAGACCAACGTGAACAAGGCGAAAAAAGCGGGGCTAGAGGCGCTTACAGAGAACATCTATTCAGACACTTTGAATGATAATATTGAACTAAACGATATTGGGTATCTGATGGCGTTAACGGGCAACTCGGAAATCAATAAGTTCGCGATCAAAAAGTTCGAAAAACAGTTTGGGGAAAATGGCTCTTTTCGTTTGGTCAACGCCGATGAGATGAACGATCCAGAGAATAACCCCAAAGAAGGCTTGTTTTCGCAAACGGATGATTTTGTAAAATTGATGGATGTGGTCCGAAAATACCCGACCCTGCATGAGATAGAAGTAAACAGCCTTGAACAGTATCAATCCTTGATAGAGGCTACCAAGGCCGACAAGGATAAAATCCCGGTTTTTCTCAAGAATGCCGAGGGGGATATTCAAATAATATCTTCCAATAGCAATGAGTTCAGCGATATTAAAGAAGGATACCAGCTTGCCTATTTGGGAAAAAAGTTTGATTTGGAAGAACAAGCTTAATTTGTACTACCCTAAGTGAGACGATCAGTCTTCTAAAGCAAAGGGGCACCTATCCAGAAAAGGTTTCCGTACTCCATATCTTTACCGAAATGTCCTTGGAATCAATTTCTCCATCCCAATCGATTAGCATTTGGTAGAAGTGAATAGAGGATTCCCTTTTTATTTTTTCCTCTAGGAGATGATTGTCGATTTCGCCACCCTCTTGCCTCCATATAAAACAAGATTGTTGCGCGATATCGATCAGTTTGTGTACTGCATGAAATTGTGCGATGTAGGTTGTCATTTAGAAGCGTGTTATTTTGAGTATTAATAACACATATTGTAGGAAAATATTTCAATTTATTCGATGAACTGCAGAAAAAGTGGCAACTTTTAGTCATTGAGTTTTAGAACTGCCATAAAGGCTTCTTGCGGAACCTCTACATTCCCTACCTGCCTCATTCGCTTCTTACCTTTCTTTTGTTTTTCGAGAAGTTTTCTTTTACGGGATATATCACCCCCATAACATTTGGCCGTCACATCCTTCCGTAGGGCCTTGGTCGTTTCCCTTGATATAATTTTGGCACCAATGGCCGCTTGAATTGGAATATCGAACTGTTGCCTTGGAATGAGTTGCTTTAGTTTTTCACACATCTTTTTGCCAATGGTTACCGCATTATCGGCATGAATAAGTGCAGAGAGCGCATCGACCGGCTGTGAATTCAAAAGTATATCCACGCGAACCAATTTTGAGGGGCGCATGCCAATAGGGGCATAATCAAAGGATGCATACCCTTTCGAGACCGTTTTCAAGCGGTCATAAAAGTCGAACACGATTTCTGCCAAAGGCATATC
Organism: uncultured Flavobacteriaceae bacterium; assembly: GCA_938017825.1. Classification (GTDB taxonomy): domain Bacteria; phylum Bacteroidota; class Bacteroidia; order Flavobacteriales; family Flavobacteriaceae; genus Pelagihabitans. Next base: position 20,838 of record CALIJE010000118.1, on the reverse strand, counting down.
AAAACTGAGCTCAACCCGTTCAGTGGTCAAATAGGTCTGATTGGTAATCTGTCCTCTTTTATCGATACACAAAGACATTACATTGCCAACAAAATCAGCCTTTGTAATAATTGTGGCCTTTATATACGGCTCCTCAACTCTATCAATGCTCGAAGGATCGGGCAAATCGGAAGGGTTGTTCACGATCAGTGGCGTTTCGGGGTTTTTGCGTGTAAAAGCATGATAGCTAACATTTGGTACCGTAGTAATTACAGTCATATTGAACTCTCGTTCCAAGCGCTCCTGAATAATCTCCATATGCAACATACCCAGGAAACCGCATCGAAAACCAAAACCGAGAGCAGCACTACTTTCGGGAGTAAATACCAAAGAAGCATCATTCAGCTGTAGTTTTTCCATCGAAGCACGTAGCTCTTCAAACTCCTCTGTATCTACAGGATAAATACCGGCAAAAACCATTGGTTTCACATCTTCGAAACCTTCAATTGCATTTTGTGTAGGTTTCGCGGCATCGGTAATGGTATCTCCTACCTTCACTTCACGAGCATCTTTGATTCCGGTAATCAAATATCCAACATCGCCAGCCTTTATACTTTGCTTAATTTGCTGGGTCAATTTCAACGTACCGACCTCATCGGCAAAATAGTCTTTATTGGTTGCAACGAATTTAATCTTTTGCCCTTTTCTTATTTCTCCGTTAATCACCCTAAAATACGTCTCTACTCCTCGAAACGGGTTGTAGACAGAATCGAAGACCAAAGCCTGTAACGACTCATCAACATTGCCTTCAGGAGCAGGGATGCGCTCAATTATGGCGTTCAAAATATTTTCGATGCCAATACCGGTCTTGGCACTGGCAGGAATAACCTCCTCGGCTTTGCAACCCAAAAGATCAACAATATCATCGGTTACCTCTTCTGGATTGGCGCTAGGCAAGTCGACCTTGTTCAAAACAGGAATAATCTCCAGATCGTTCTCAAGGGCTAAGTATAGATTGCTTATCGTTTGGGCTTGTATGCTCTGTGCCGCATCGACAACAAGTAAGGCTCCCTCACAGGCTGCTATAGAACGAGAAACTTCATATGAAAAATCTACATGCCCAGGAGTATCAATGAGGTTCAAAATGTACTCCTGACCCTCGTATATATATTCCATTTGTATGGCATGGCTCTTGATGGTTATCCCACGTTCTCGTTCCAAATCCATACTATCGAGCAGCTGTTCTTTTTTCTCGCGCTCTGATACGGCTCCGGTAAAGTCGAGTAGGCGATCGGCCAAGGTGCTTTTACCATGATCAATATGAGCGATAATACAGAAATTCCTTATATGTTTCATAAATTTTACTCCCTTCGAAATAGGCCTTCAATAGCGAGTGCAAAGATAGGTTAAAATCGGTATGGTAAAAGTGAATCACATGAATTAAGCGTTTTAACAGCCACCTCAAAACTTCGAATAAAGCGTACAATTTTAGTAGGGTTTTACGAATATTATGTAGTATTTTTGAATTTAGGCACTTTTTGATTTGAAACAACTTTTGTCTCTTTTTTCAACTCTTTTTATATTTGGGCACATCGTTATGTTTGCCCAAGAACATACACTGAGCGGCATCGTCAAAGACACTGAAGACAACCCAATCGAATTTGCCAATGTTTTTCTGCTGAACCAAGAATATTTTACGTTACTAAAGGGCACTACGACTGATGAGCATGGAAAATTTCAGCTTACAGGGGTCAACAAAGGCACCTATTTCATCAAGGCAAGCTATATCGCCTCTGAATCAGAACCCATTCTTTTCGACGTAAGTGGTGATATCGATACTCTGAATATCGTATTGAACCATAGCCAACAACTCGATGAGGTGGTGGTCATGAATCAAAAACCACAGCTCGAACGAAAGGTAGATCGTTTGGTCTTCAATGTGGAAAATTCTTCCTTGGCGGATGGGGATATTTGGGAAGTGCTTAAAAGAACGCCCAATCTTTTGATTATTAACGATAAGCTAACGATTAAGGGAAGCGGTGCCGTTGGCATTTTAATCAACGGGCGAAGAGTTAATATACCTGAGAATGATATTGTGAATTTGCTATCCGGTACTTCGGCAAGCAATGTAGAATCTATTGAGGTGATAACCAATCCCCCAGCGAAATACAGTGCGGAAGGCGGAATGTTGGTTAATATCATACTAAAGAAAAATCTCATTTCGGGATATAATGGTGCGGTGTACAATCAATATAAACAGGGAGTATTTGCGAAACACACTATCGGTACAGACCACTATTTTAAGGGAGGAAAAAGTGCATTTTCGGTCAATTATAGTTACGGAAACAATAAGCTCATAGACCGCTATTCCGATAATACCGAATTTCTTGAAACGAATGGTGGCTCTAGCATTTGGGTGTCTGAACAAGTGATACTAAGGCGAAGACAAAGTCACAATATATCGGCCTTTTTCGATTATGACTTCGATGATCGGAATAGACTGAGCGTATCAAGTATCAACTTGTTTCAACCCCAATGGCTCAACGAAAGTGAATCCGAAACCCTTATTGGGAACAATTCTGGAGCCACCCAATCAAGTTTTACTACCTTAAACAGGTCTGATGCCAATAAATTGAACACCTCCCTATACGTGGATTATGTGCGAAGCATAAACGAGGGTTCCGAACTTTCTTTAAACATGCATTTTACGCACTATGACGAAGGTCGGCCGCAAAATATAAACACAGATTTTTTGGATATTGACGGAAATCTCACGGGGGAAAATGATTTTTCAACTGATTCGGATCAGCGAATCAATCTTTTTAGTGCCCAAGCAGACTATTTAACATCCCTGAGCGACAAGGCTAAATTGGAAGCAGGGCTCAGATATGCTGACATCAATTCAGGAAGTAGCGTATCTCAGCAAGGGTTCGATACTGGTCAGTCGGCCATCAGTCCTACCGAAATGGGAAATTTCGACTACGATGAAGCTATTTGGGCCCTATATGCCGGACTCAAAACAAAAAGCAAACTTTGGCGCTTTAGTGCTGGTTTACGTGCAGAATATACGGCTACCGTTGGCGATTTAGATATGTCAACGCAGCTCAATAAACGAAATTATTGGGAGGTCTTCCCTTCATTTTCATTTCAATACCTGCCTTCAAAAAAACACGGCCTACAATTGGAGTATTATCGTAGAATTACAAGGCCGCGATACAATAGTGTAAATCCGTTTCAACTTTTCCTGAGCAACAACTCGGTTTTCGAAGGAGAACCCAATTTGCTACCGGCAACCAGAAACTATATTACAGGAGGCTACACCTATGACAAAGCATATACACTAGAATTCTTTTATCGCAATGAAAAAGACCCTTTTCGACAATTTTTGGAACAGGATAACGAGAGCAAGATTTTTACGATTAAGACGGCAAATTTTGACCGTAATATCAATTATGGTATCGACTTTAGTATTAATAAGCAGCCCACCAACTTTTGGGATTTTTATGTCTTTGGAAGTTACTATTCCGTACAATACGATTTTGTGGATATAGCCACAGGCCAGAATATTGAAAACAGGCAATGGAGCTATAAATTTAGAACCAATAATACGTTTACCTTATTAGCCGACAAGACCTTGTACATAGATGTTAATTACAATTTCTATTCAGACTTGCCAATTGGTAACGCAATAAGGCAGAGCTATAGCAAGCTAAACGTAAGTGGGCGCAAAATCCTATGGAAAAACAAAGCGAGTGTATCTATTGGCCTAACCGATGTTTTTAATCAAGGGCAGCTATTTGATATACGTCAATACGCCGATCAGAACAATACCACCCTGGCAAGACGGGAGACAAGACAGCTTACCTTGGGCTTTCGTTATAAATTCGGAAACACGGGCATAAAGGCCAACAAGAAATCGAAGCGATTGGATGAGCGCAAGAGGCTTTAAACCAATGTGCTATTCTTGCCACTCGGCAATGAACAAATTCGTATCGCGGGTACCACCGTTGTTTCGGTTACTTGAAAAAGCAAGGTATTTGCCATCATTTGAAAAAACTGGAAAGGCGTCGAAGGTTTCCCCATGTGTTACGCGTTCTAAATTTTTACCGTCTATATCAATGAAGTAAAGATTAAAAGGAAAGCCTTTTTCGGCTTCGAAATTGCTCGAGAACAATATTTTCTCCCCTGACGGATGAAAAAACGGACTCCAATTGGCATTGCCCAGAAAAGTCAATTGTTTTAGATCTGTGCCGTCAGCGTTACAAATAAACAACTCCATTTCTGTGGGCTCAACCAATCCGTCGGCAAGTAGATCTTTGTATTTCTTAACTTCTTCGGCAGTCTTTGGTCGTGAGGCCCTGAAAATTAATTTTGAACCGTCTGGCGAGAAAAATGCACCCCCGTCATACCCCAATTCGTCTGTAATCTGTTGCACTTCAGAACCATCTAAATTCATGGTATAAAGTTCAAGATCTCCACTTCGATCCGAGGTAAAAACAATTTTATCACCCTTGGGCGAAACCGTTGCCTCTGCATCGTAACCTTTTTCATCGGTTAATTGAGCTGTAATATTTCCCTCTAAATCAGACACGAAAATGTCAAACGAATCGTAAACAGGCCATACATAATTCCCATTTTTACGAAGAGGCACCTCAGGACATTCCTTGGCTGCCAAATGCGTAGACCCATATACATAATGTTTGTTATCTGGCATGAAGTACGCGCAGGTAGTGCGCCCCATACCAGTACTGATCATAGGCGGCTTTTGGTCTTTAAAACTATCCTGAATATTCATCAAGAACATTTGATCACAGTTCATTCCCCAAGCTTCATTGTTCGATTGAAAGATCATCTGTTTGTCGTCCCAGCTCCAATATGCCTCGGCATTGTCCCCGCCAAAAGTAATTTGTCGAATACTCTTGAAATATTTTTCCTCAGGATAGATAAGCGTGTCGCTTGCGGCCATTAGTGAGCTTTGTTTTTCGGCTTTTGATTTGTCATTTTTCGGTTCCGTCTTACAATTGACAAAAGTGAAAATGAAGAGGATCAATAAAAACTTGTTCATAGGATGCTTAATTTTGCACAAATCTACATCCAAAAATGATGAAAAAAATTGTCCTTTCCCTTTTTTTATTCTCGATGCTCTGTTGTAAAACGGAACAACCCAAAGTAGTTTCTCTTAAAGAAGATGTTTCATTTTTGGCCAGCGATAGTTTAATGGGCCGTGAGACCGGAACATCCGAAGAACAGATAGCGGCCAATTATATTCAAGATCGCATGCGATCAATTGGCCTTTTACCAAAAGGAGATGGCGGCACGTATTTTCAAACCTTTAGTTTTAAACCCAAAACAGACCCACATTCAGAAACACAGTTTGTAATAGGTGACAGCACCGTTACCGGCACCAATGTTATCGGCTATATAAACAACGAATCAGATAAGACTATTGTAATTGGAGCGCATTTTGATCATTTGGGAATGGGTGGCGAAGGATCGTTGTTTCGCGAAGGTGAAGCTATACACAACGGAGCTGACGATAATGCGAGCGGCGTTAGTGTGCTACTGCAACTGGGGCAAAAACTTAAAGATTCCCTTAACGGAAGCAACTACCTTTTTATAGCTTTTTCAGGAGAGGAAATGGGGTTGTTGGGCAGCAATTACTTTACCAAAAACCCGACTTTCGACTTATCTCAGACAAATTATATGATCAATATGGATATGGTCGGAAGATTGCGTGAAAACAAAACACTGTCGATAAGCGGTACGGGCACCACCCCGATTTGGCCCCAGGTGTTGAACAGTACCAATATTGGATTCAAATTAGTACTCAATGAATCGGGCGTAGGACCCTCTGATCACACCTCGTTTTACCTGCAAGACATTCCCGTTTTGCATTTTTTTACCGGGCAGCATGAAGACTATCACAAACCTACCGACGATTTTGAAAAATTGAATTACAAGGGAATGGAAATGATTTCGGAATATATCTATGATATCATTAAGGAATTAGACGACAAACCAAAACTCGCCTTCAAAAAGACGAAAAACGAAAGCGAGGAAGTTCCTCGTTTTAAGGTGGCCCTTGGGGTGGTGCCCGATTATCTTTTTGATGGCAACGGAATGCGTATCGATGGCGTAAGTGAGGACAAACCTGCACAAAGAGCAGGCTTACAAAAGGGCGATGTTGTAGTGCAGTTGGGAGATAGTCTCGTGACTGATATGATGAGTTATATGCGTGCTCTTTCTACATTTGAAGAAGGGAATACAACCAAGGTGGTCGTTGCCCGTGATGGCAAGAAAATCGAGGCCGGGATAAAGTTCTAAATTTCCTTAAATTTGCCGTCCCGAAAAACATAGGAAAAAGAATGCCAAAAATAGGTGACATACAACTTCCAGATTTCCCGCTGTTGCTCGCTCCCATGGAGGATGTGAGCGACCCACCATTTCGTGCGCTTTGCAAAGAACAAGGGGCAGATGTTGTATATACTGAATTTATTTCCTCCGAAGGGTTGATTCGTGATGCTGCCAAAAGCGTCATGAAACTTGATATTTATGAAAAGGAGCGCCCAGTGGGGATTCAGATTTTTGGAGCCAATTTAGATTCAATGCTTCGTTCCGTTGAAATCGTGGAAGCCTCAAAGCCTGATATTATTGATATTAATTTTGGCTGTCCGGTGAAAAAAGTGGTCAGCAAGGGGGCGGGTGCGGGAATTTTGAAAGATATAGATTTGATGGTTTCCTTGACCAAAGCAATGGTCGAACACACCAAACTTCCGGTAACGGTAAAAACGCGATTGGGCTGGGATGAAAATTCGATAAAAATTGTTGAGGTTGCAGAGCGCTTGCAAGACGTCGGCTGCAAATCGATTGCGATTCACGGCCGTACACGTGCCCAAATGTATAAGGGCAATGCAGATTGGAAACCCATTGCGGAAGTAAAGAACAATCCTCGAATGCATATTCCGGTTTTCGGGAACGGTGATATTGACAGCCCGGAAGCGGCCATGAAAATGCGCGATGAATATGGCCTTGATGGGGCTATGATTGGTCGGGCCAGTATTGGAAATCCCTGGTTTTTTAGACAAGTAAAACATTTCTTCGAAACAGGAACCCATTTAACCCCGCCTACTATGGAAGAGCGTGTGAATGCAGCAAAAAGGCATTTGCAGATGTCTATTGACTGGAAGGGCGAGATTTTAGGTGTTTTTGAAACACGCAGACATTATACGAACTACTTTAAAGGCATTCCAAATTTTAAGCCCTACCGAATGAAGATGGTAACCAGCGACGCCTCAGAAGATGTTTTTGCGGCTTTTGAGGAGGTGCTCGAAAAATTTGGCGACCATCAATTCAGCCTTTAGTCGCTTGGCACGAATCATTCAGCGACCTAGGTTGTCGTAATCAGTTTTTTGTTGATTATGCTGCTGGCAATTTTTGCCGCAATAGCTCCCAAAACGAATATGGTTGCGAGGACAATAAGAATATTCACCACTTGAAAGTCTACCGGATACGCCAAGGTCGGCGTAATCTTGAACCAACTAAAAGCCAATTGCGAACCAATGAGCAAAGCTCCAATGATAACGCCGATCAAACCTCCGAGGAAGGTTAGCAATAAGCCTTGAACAAAAAATACCTGTCTTAGGTCCTTTATCGTTGCCCCAACATCATAGAGGGTCTTTAGGTTTTGTCTTTTGTCTAATATCATCATGAACAAGGCGCCTACCAAATTGAAGACCGCGATAATCAATACCAATGTAAAAATCAAGTAGGTAACCATATTTTCCGTATTCAACATACGATGTAGCGAACTGTTTTGTTCTTGTCTGTTTTTTAGGATGATCGCATTGCCAAGCACCTCTTTTATTTCTTTGCGAATGAGTTCGGGCGCCTTTTCATTACTGAGCTTAAAATTAATGCCAGAAACCTGTGTGTTTTCTCGCTCTAAAAATTGCTGCACCAAAGGTAGCTGCGCAAAGACGTATTTTTTATCCAGATTCTCCTCTACGGCATATACTCCGCTGAGTACGATGGGCATGTCATTATAGGGCTTGGTTTCCTGGTTAATGGATCCTTTTCCGGCTTTTGGGGCTAAAATTTGGAGCGGATTTCTAAATTCATTTATCGTTATACCGAGCAACCTTGAAATTTCAATTCCCGCCACCCCTTGTACCTCGTCAATAGTCCAATTTCCGTACCTAATCGTACTGTCTACCCCTGTAACCAGATTGTAATTTTGGTCAACACCTTTAATATAGGCTACATGGCTCCTGTCTTTGTGGGTGAGGTAGACTTTTTCTTCCAATTCCTTAGAATATGAAGCCACACCTGATACGTTGCTCAAAGCATTTTCTTGTTCTTCTGAAACAGAGAAAAACTTACCCGTGGCCGGCATTGCCTTGAGATCGGGATCAAAAGTATTGCTAAAGGAAAGACTGAATGATTTGAGACCGTCAAATCCCGAAAGTACTATAAATAGCGCCGCAGAGCCGATAACAATAACCAAAAATGTAATGAAATTGATGACGTTTACCGCGTTCTGGCTGCTTTTAGATTTTAGATAGCGCTTGGCGATGTAGAGCGAAAAGTTCAAACGGTAATTAGGATTTTTTTCGTTTGGGGAGCAAGTCTCTGTCTATAATGGGGTTTTCCTCCCCCTTCAAGGATTTTTCGATGTTCTCGATATAGTCCAACGAATCATCTAAAAAGAACAACAATTCGGGCACCCGCCGTAATTGGTGTTTAGTGCGTTGTGCCAACTCGTGTTTAATGAGTGGCTGGTTAGATTTGATACCTTCCATCAATGTGTCAGCTTCCTTATTGGGAAAAATGCTCAGGTACACTTTCGCAATAGACAAATCTGTGGTAACGACAACTTTGGAAACTGAAATAATTGTACCGCGCATGCCACCATCAATGGCTGCCCGTTGCAAGATATCTACGATATCTTTTTGGATGACCCCTCCAATCTTCTTTTGTCGTTGTGTTTCCATTGGGCAAAAGTACGTAGTAATCTCCGTATTTTTGTAATAAATACGAAGCATCTGCAGTAGTAAGGATGCAGAAACAAATTCAGCACAAGTGAACAAAATAGAACATATTGGTATTGCAGTTCAAAATTTGGAAACCTCGAATCTGTTATTTGAAAAATTGTTGGGCGTTCCGCACTATAAGATTGAGGAAGTTGCTTCAGAAGGTGTTCGCACTTCCTTCTTTAGAGCCGGACCGAACAAAATTGAACTGCTTGAAACAACAAGTGAAAATGGCCCAATCGCTAAATTTTTGGCCAAGAAGGGAGAAGGGGTGCACCATATCGCATTTGCTGTTGATGATATCGTTGCAGAAATAGATCGATTAAAATCGGAGGGTTTTTTGGTCTTGAACGATGAACCAAAAAAAGGTGCAGACAACAAACTTGTTGCTTTTTTGCATCCGAAGACATCGAATGGGGTGCTTGTTGAATTGTGTCAGGAAATTGAAGAATAGCTCAAGCCATGTCTTGTAGGCCTTAAAAATAAACACTAATATTGCAGTCCAAAAATTGGTCCTATAGCTCAGCTGGTTAGAGCACTTGACTCATAATCAAGGGGTCCCTGGTTCGAGCCCAGGTGGGACCACATCAATGTCAATAAACCCTTCAAGAAATTGAGGGGTTTTGCGTTTCAAGGTAAAGGTCACAGAATTTTCTAGTTGCTTAACTTATTCATATAAAGACGAGCATTTTCAAGATTGGCATCTTGCTTTTCCTTGGGCATTTTGTCAAACATTCTTACAAGCATGCCCAATCTTGGGTTAGCCAAAAAGAAGTCGCGATGCACATGCATAAACCTCCAAAACAGACCATCCCAAGTAGCTTGCCACGCTCCTTTTTTGTAATTACTCATTTTCATAAGGTAGTTACTCCCGCTGATATAAGGCTTGGTAGCCATTAAGCCTCCATCGGCAAATTGGCTCATTCCGTAAATATTTGTGACCATTACCCAATCATAGGCATCAATGAACAACTCCATAAACCATTTATAGACATCATCAGGGTCAAATTCACATAGTAACATAAAATTGCCCAAGATCATAAGCCGCTCAATATGGTGACAGTATCCTGTTTTCAATACTTTTTTTATGGTTTTATCTATTGGTGGAATTCCTGTTGTACCATCGTAAAATGAACGCGGAATTTTCTTTTTAAAATTCCAAAAATTTCTTGTTCGTTCTTCTGTACCTCTTGCTTCATAAATACCTCGAATAAACTCGCGCCAGCCAATTATTTGGCGCACAAAACCTTCAGTAGAATTTATGGGAATTTCGTTCTCCGCGGCATAGCTTAAACATGCATTTATGACTTCAGAAGGGGTAACAAGCCCGGTATTCAGCATCGGACTTAAAACACTATGGTTTAAAATGGAAATTTCGGCAACAATAGCATCTTCGTAAGCTCCAAAATTATTGAACCGCTGTTCAAAAAATTGTTGCAACCACCATGCGGTGGCTTTAAAATTTGTGGGATATAAAGAGTATGGTGTTAAGCTCCCCAAATGGGTTGAAAAATACCTTTCGACATACTGCTTTGCTTCTTCATAATAGCTGTCTGATTCTGGGTATTGAATTGCAGGTGCAATCTTATTTGCAGGGTATTTTTTTCTGTTTTCCGAGTCGAAAGTCCATTTACCTCCTTCAGGTTTTCCATCAACCGTAATAAGGATATTTCGTTTTTTTCGCTGTTCTGTATAAAAGGATGTTTGGTGGTATTTCTTTTTGTCTTTTCTAAAGAATGCTCGCAGTTCTTCCTTGGAGTTTAAAAATAAAGGCGACTCAAAAATACGAGTTGAAATAGTATTTTCTAGACATCCTTCTTCAATTCTTTTCTGAAGCCAATTGTCTGTAGGGTCAATATAATTAATATGGGTGACCCCCTGTTTTTTTAAAAAAGGGATGAGCATTCTTACATCTGCAATAGTTTCGTGTGCATTAATATAATGTGCTTCGATATTTTTTTCATTGCGAAGAAAAGCTGCGTATTGTTTCATAGAGGCTCTATGGAAAGCTATTTTTTGCTTGTGAAAAGGGTACTGTTTAAAGAATAAATATTCTTCAACTAGATAGTAAGAACTACTACTGTCGAACAGTGGAGAATCTTGAAATAATTGATGCGGAAATATGAGGTTTGTGCTTTTCATTTGTTCTTTCTACAGCGCAGGCTACAATACTTTACTTCATCCCAATTTTTTGCCCATTTTTTACGCCAAGTAAATGGCCGCTCACAAACCAGGCATACTTTTTTAGGAAGGTATTGCTTTTTCCTCATCGTTGATTTACATGTGTTCTTAAGAGCCTATTTTTTTCTTTTTGTACCGCAGGATGCTTTTTATGACCCCATATTTTGGCTCTTGCTTTTCTCGAACTTTCTTGTAAATCTACGATAGGGTGTGGATAGTCTTCCCCAATGGTAAGCCCGTAAAAACCTTGCTCTATGAATGTCATTTTCCAGGGTTCGTGAATATGATTTAGGGGAATTTTTTCAAGTTCTGGAACCCATTTTCTAATAAAAGTACCATCCGGGTCGTGCTCTTGAGAATTTTTGACAGGGTTATATAACCGTACGGTGTTAATTCCGGTAGTACCAGCCTGCATTTGAAATTGGGGATAATGAATACCGGGTTCATAGTCTAAAAATTGTCTTGCCAAATGATACGCCCCCTCGCGCCAATCTTGGTCCAAATTAAAGGCAAAGAAAGAAACTACCATTGCGCGCATTCTAAAGTTCAGCCAACCTGTATGCCTAACCGATCGCATGCAGGCATCAATTAACGGGTAGCCTGTATTGCCGTTTTTCCATGCCTCGATATAGGCTTCATTCTTGGTATGTCGTAACAGTTCATAGCCACTGTTGATACAATCCGTTTCGTAGGCACATTCAACCTCAAATTTTTGAATAAAGTGGCAATGCCAATGCAGTCTGGTGAGCATGGCAGAAAAGGCACGGCTATTTTTGGTTCCGTTAGGATGCGTGCCAACATATTGAAAGGCTTGTTTAATACTAATGTTTCCCCATGCTAAATATGGGGATAATCTGCTACAGGAAATTCTGCTTGCAGCAGGTTTAGAAATATGTTTTTGATAGTTAAACCCTCTTTGGTTCACGAACGATTTTAAGTACCGCCATGCATTGTACTCTCCTGGTGGCTGAAAGTTAGCAGGATAGTTGTCTAGCTTATTTTTGAATTTTTTTGGAAGCACAAAGCCATGGATTAAGGCTTGTTCTTTGGCTTTTGAATACGAATTTTGAATAATCGGATTGTGCATGGCCTTATGCCATTTTTTACTCCAGTTGCTTCTGTTTTTAATTCCGCGTAAAATACCATCGCGTTGCGATTCTTCCCAAGTAATGTTATGTGCAGTGCAAAACTGTTTAATTTCTTTATCGCGTTCCCAAGTTATTCGTATGCCACTTTCACGATAGCTGAAAATATGTTTGATATCGCAACGCTCATTGAGGTAGTTGAACACCATGGGAGCCTCGCCATAAAATAGGGTTACTTGCCTATTATAAGTTGCTAAGATTTTATTCAGTGCGAGGATAGAATGATATACAAATTGTAAATGCCTCAGACTTGTATCAGGATGGTTAATTAGACTGGGCTCAAACAAGTATATAATAAGATAGTTTTCACCGCTTTTTTCTGCCTTTAACAAGGGTTCGTGATCTTGTGACCGTATATCACGCTTTAGCCAAACGATATTTAAGGCTTGTTTTTTCAATAGCGTAATTGTTTTTTACATTTTTTCCAAAAAGAGTAAAATGAAGGGTAATACCCCTTCACCTCAAACATCCAGTCTCTTTCTTCTTTGATACCGCTATAGTGATTGTTTAGTGGGTGCTCTTTATAGAACACATTCAATAATTCATAATCAGCAACAAGCGTCTCAAACTCTCCGACATAAATTTGAATATTTTCAATGTTCACTTTTGAAATAGATAGGATAAAATCAATCGATTTTTGTGAAACAGGATATTGCTTAAAATGAGAAGGTTCTAGCAATAGAATCCTGTTTGCTGGAGTATCCTTTTTCCAAAGTGGGTCCACATTATAAAAATTGTAGATATGGCTTGGCAAGTTTTTATCTATTCGAAGAGCTTCAGGTTTCGGCAATACGGTCTGGAGGTTTAAGGGGCTTGTTTCTTTAAGATGTTCGGGTATGTCAAGGCTTGCAAATTGTTCGTACGGAATGTCTAAGAAGGATTTTTTTTGGTTGGTTCCGCAATACTTGTTGATATTATCTTGGTTGGCTACATATTTTTTATTTGAATTAGCCCCTGCAACCCATTGCCAACTTAGTGCATTGCTGGCCCAGTCTGCATCTAACAAATGAAAGTACATCCATTGCGCAGGAACTTTCCAATGACTCTGACTCATATTACAGGCAATTGCTGCGATGTACATTCGCATATGATTATGCAAATAGCCGGTTTTATAAAAATTCCTAATAGCCGTGTCTATGGCAATAATCCCAGTTTTTGCATCTACAATTGCGTTTGAAATTTGTCTATTTGAAATAGGTTTCTGTTGGTGTTTAAGATCTTGATTTATCGCATCTCCTTTCGCAATCCATACCAGCTGCCAATAGTCGCGCCATGCCAATTCTTGAATAAATTTCTCAATTTGAGCAGGTTTAAAGCCTCTTCCTAGTATTTCAGCAAGCACCAATTTGGTTGAAATCACACCTCTAGAAATATAAGGAGATAAATAGCTGACAGCACCATTTAGGTAATTACGCGTTGCCCCGTATTTAATTGGGTCTACACGCCTAAGGCGTTGCATGATTTCTGCATAGGATAGCGGAAATATTGGTAATTCTTCCTCAAATAATTCCATTCAACGCTTGCTTATCTTATTTCCTAAATTGGCTTTCTGCCCAGAACATAGTGCATTCGAAACAGATCTTACTCCGATTTCTTTTTGAATATTCCGAACATAGTATCCTCTGATACTAATTTAAATAAAGATAATGTTTGTTTAAGAATAATTATAATTACTTAAACAAAATAATGTATGTAAAACTGAGTTTTATGACGGTAAGGATTCTTTTTTAAAACTACAGTGCGGCAGAATACACAGATGATTGTTAGCGTATCATTCACACTCACATCACCAGCCTCACAGCTGCTTGTTTAAATACGCCTGACTTCTGCATTGACGAAGGCTTGTTGGGCAACTCCAACAATATCCGTCTTCGCTTCTACCTTAATTTCATACATTTTTAGCTGATTGAACACCGCCTTTGTTGCTACGTAATCCTACTGCATTTATCTCGAGCGAATTAGTGCTGATGTCCTTTCCCTTTTGACATAAAATAGGTGAGTATCCCCGCCAGCACAAACAGCAGACCAATAGTACTTTCTAGAGGTCTTTCGAACAGCATATAGCCTAAAATCCAAAGGCTGAAGACTACGAAGGCAATCTGTAAAAATGGCTTTAAAGGGCTTTTGTATGCATTTGTTCTTCCTTTCAACCAAAATATAGAGGCTACCGTTAAAGTGCCCATTAGTTGCAAAACAAAACTGGCGTAAAGCAAAACCTGTTCAAAGGTTCCGGTCAGGGTGAGTACAATAGCAATAATTGCTTGTAGCCAAAGGGCTCTTACTGGGATTCCGTTTTTGTTTTTTACTGCTAGCTTTTTCCATAAAGAATGGTCTTTAGACATTGCATAGGTTATACGCGAACCGGTCCACATATATCCGCTGATCGTGGCGATTAATTGAATCGCAATAAAATAGCTTACCCAATTGCCTCCCTGTGCGCCAAACAGGTTTTTAAAGGCAACAAAAGCAACTTCTACCTTTCCCGACAGTTGTGAGATCGTAGCGTGCTTCAAGAACACTACTTGCATTAGTACGAACAAAATGGTCACGAAGACCGTTCCCAAGATTAAGGCCTTTGGAAGATTGCGACGAACGTCCTGTATCTCGTCAACAATATAGGCAGCCGCGTTCCAGCCGGTGTATGCATAGGTGACGTATAACAGGGAAACCGCAAAACCGGGAAGAAAGAGTTCTTCGCGCCACGAAGCACCTAGATCTATTGCTCCTTCCTGTACTGGAACATAATAAAAGCCCAAGACGATCAATAGAAGCACGAATCCGACTTTGATTACCGTAGAAATATTGTGAAATTTTCCGCTTTGACCGATGCTAAAAGAATGCATGGCGGCCAGTACCAATATGACTACAACTCCGAACCAGTCGTTGAATATCGAAGGGTTGATCGGACTTAGATAACTCTTCATGGCCATCACCGAGATAGCGATCGGAGCGGTAAAACCAACGGTTAAAGAGATCCACGCATAGACATACCCGACCAAAGGGTGAATTAATTTCGACAGAAAAATATAGTCTCCCCCAGATTCATCGAAATTGGTTCCCAATTCGGCATAGGTGAAGGCTCCGATGAGAGCAAAAACCCCTCCCAAAACCCAAAGCAGCACAATGCTCCATGTGTTTTGGATATCGACTAATTGAAAGCCCAGACTGGTAAATACCCCCGTACCGACCATACTGGAAATCACCAAGGCCGCTGCGGTTTTCCAACCTATTTTGTTTGTTTTCAATTGTTAGACTTTAAATTCTGCCCAAAGGGGATAGTGATCTGAAATGAGCCAAGAGAGATTTTTGTTTTTCAATTTTCGATTTTTGAGCGCAGTAGGCACAAAGTCGTAATTACCTCCATTCAAAAATTCCATGGAAAGTTTCGGTCCGTTCCCTTCTCCGTCGAACCAGGCGATTTGATCATAATATTTGGTCTCATTAAATATGGATCGTGTCACTTTCTCATTTTGCAGTTCTGGCGGAACATAGAGGCCTTCAGACAAGAATGTTTGGTCTAGTAGATCGCCCCTTGCATCGATATTAAAATCCCCCAAAGCAATAAGGTCATGGTGATAGGCATTCATACTGTTGGCCCAGCTCGATAACCATTTGGCAATTCCCCTCAGTTCCTCGACCCTGCTTTTTGGGCTTTTCCCATACAAAATATGTAAGGTAACCAAGATAAACGTATGGTTTCCCGATTGAAAGCTTACGGCATAGGGCGATCGAACAAACTGTTTGGTCAATGCCCCGTCGTTGATGGCATCTTCCCATTCTTCAGGAACGACCAGTTCTCCTGCTAGTCCTGATAGCTGTACCCTTCTGGTATCGAACAAATAGGCCATGCGCTCACCATTGCCCACCTTGCCCTTATTCACATCGGTAAGTATCAAAGACCAATTTGCGCCAAGAACTTTAAGGGTGTCACGAAGGGCCCTAATATTGCCCTTTACTTCTTGCAGGGCGATCACATCGAACTTTTTAATGATTTCCGCAATACAGAGCACCGAATGCAAATCGCGTTTGGGGGAATCGGTTTCGTCTGAATCCCATTTTCGGGTTAGATTGCCAAATGCCCGTATATTCCAAGTCGCTATGAGCAAATTTTGATCGAGCTTTTTCTCCGGAATCTTGGCGTCTAAATCGTTCTTTAGAAGCGCGATGTTTTTACGTATTGAAATAGGTGGGGTATCGTTGATCGACCTCATTGCTGATTGTGAATTTAAGCGGCGATTAGCACTACCTGGATAACCGAGGGGAAGAAAAAAGGACCGCTATTCTCTTTTCCGGTTGACAAAACCATAAAACAATTGCCTAAAGAAGCCATGCTGCAATGCTTCATCACCAGGGAAACCTATTTCAATCGTACCACTGTCTTCAGGGATATAATTCGTCTTGAAAATGTAGTCCCAGAGGCTCAAACTAATACCAAAGTTGACGCCGTATCGGCCTTCTGGCAGCACATACGAATGATGGTATAAATGCATCACCGGGTTATTGATAAGGTATTTTAACGGCCCCCAGCTAAGTTTAATGTTGGCATGGTTCAAATGGCCTATGGCAATGGCTATAAAGTGTACGATATAGGCCTGTTCTGGTTCAAACCCCCCCAAGATCATCACCCCGAAAGTTTTTAGTGGCTTGTAGAATATGTTCTCCATCCAATGGTACCGCAGATGGGCCGCAAAACCCATTTCTTTGACGCTATGGTGTACTTTGTGAAATTGCCAAAGTACCGGAAACTTGTGTAACATAATGTGTGTAAACCACTGAACAAAATCGAGTACGACAAAAAATACAAGGAGCTGAACCCACATGGGCCAACCACTTGGATCTACAATGGCAAGGCTTTTTGCGGTAATACCAATATCCTCAAAGAACAGCTGTAAGATTTTATAAACCCCGCTAATGGCGATAGAAAACAGGAAGAAATTAAAGAACATATAAAAACCATCCAACCAAAAGTCTTTGCGAAAGATCGCTTGTTCCTTGCGCCATGGAAAAACGATTTCGAGCAGCCATACCAAAAGCGAAATGGCAATAAGTCCCCAAAAATAGTTGGTGTACCATGGCACTTCGAAGAGAATCGATTTCCATGTCCAGCTGACCGAACCGTTAAAGGCATTCACAAAAGCATCCAGATACTTTTCCATAACTAGTGTAAAATTACGGTAATACTGTCTTTTTCAAAAGGCATCTCATCGAAATGGCTCCATTCAGACCAAGAACCGTCATAATTCCTCACATTTTCATATCCTAATAATTCGGTCAATACAAAAGTGGTATGGGCGGATCGCACCCCGCTATGGCAATAGGTAATGATGTTCGCATCTTCTTGAATATTTAACTTCCCGTAAAGGGTCTTTAATTCGGGGATGGATTTGAATTTTTGTGAGCCGTTTAAATCAACTGCCTGAGACCAGTCGAACAATTCACTATTCGGAATACGCCCCCCTTTTGTAGCCCCAGGCTTTTGTCTTTTCCCTGAATATTCATCTGAAGTTCTGGTGTCTAAAACAAAAACAGGCAAACTATCTTTAAGCAAATTGCTAAGATTTTGCCTGTCGATATGGTATTTCAGGCCTCTAGTAAGCGGCAGTTTGAACGCGGTCTTTTCGTAATTTGGATGGGTTTTTGATAGAGGTTCATTGGCAGCTAGCCAAGCCTTGATACCTCCATCGAGAAGGGTTACTTGGTCAAAACCATAACATTTTAAAACCCACCACAATCGGGCCGCATCGCAGGATGCCATGTCGTCGTAGATTACTAGGGTATCCCTAGATTTGATTCCTAGTTTTGAGAACAGTTGTTCTATCTGTGTTCTGGATGCCATCATGCCCTTGTAAGGGAAAGACGTATCCTCTATATCGCTGCGCCAAATTTGAATAGCATTTGGGATGTGGCCTTCTAGATAGTTGGTCTTCTTTCTAAAATCGATGATTTTTAGCTGTGGCGACGCCTTGTGTTCAAGGAGCTGTGCGACCGTTATCAAATCGCTTTCACCAAAAGAAATTAGGGGAGTTTTATCCTTTTCGTTTTTACAGGAAAAGAAGCAGAACAGCAGAAGTAAATATGCACTATTCTTCCAGGTCATACCATTCGAAGTTGCTCAGATTTTGTCTGCGCCCTTTTTGGGTCGGGGCGTAATGGGTAGCCAGATAATTGATAATCGGTTCTTCATTGCCGCCAAGGTCCCACAGGTTTTGGGTTTCTTGCATCCAGCGAATCGTAGCTGTCCATCGCTCTTTCGACATTCGGTTCTGGGTGACCAATTTTGCGGAATGGCAGTTGGTACAATTATTTACCACCAGCATGAGTCCGTCGCCTTCCACAAAACCGGTACGCAGGTGAATACCATCTTCTATTTTATCGTAATCCTCATCGGTAATATCAGATGTGGTCTCATAGTCCCCATCAGTAGTTTCAGATGAAAAAGCGGTCAAGGTCGGGTCGATGAGTAAATAGACCAAAACGGTTACGGCCAACATAAAAATGATGAGTACACTAGTCATCAACTTACGTATTTGTGCCGCACTCTCCTTATATTGTTCTAGACCTTTCATTAGGTTATTTTTATGGCAATACGATGACAGGCATTATTCAGATAGCCTTTGGGATTCCACCCCGGCAGCAGCATTGGCTGAGCCATTTTTTGACTATCGGTAGCGCGTGCCCATATCTCGTAATATCCCTTTTTGGGAAAATTGATTGTCGCATTAAAATGTTGCCAAGCCAAGCGATTGGTAGGCTTTTCTAAAGAACAAGCTTGCCATGTACTTCCAAAATCGATGGAGTATTCCATCTTTGAAACCTCTAGTTCACCTGCCCAAGCGTGCCCACGAATTTGCAAGGATGCGACACTTTTGAGCGTAGCTCCGCTCTTGGGATAGGTGATCAAGGATTTTACCGGCATCGATTCGATTATGCACATATCCTCGTCCTTGACTTTTTCTCCTGGCGCAACAGGTTCGCAAGGAACGCGATAGGCTGTACCTGTCATTTTGGTGCCATCATGCACTTTATTTCGAACACTAATGCCATTCAACCATTTACCAGAAGCAGAGGCTGGCCAACCTCCTGCAATGAGACGCAGGGGATAGCCGTGGGCCAAGGGAATGTCCTTGCCGTTCATTTGAAAGGCGATCAGTGTTTCATCTTGCAATGCTTTTGCCATAGGAACACCACGTGAAATGGGTTCTTTTGTGGGGTCCCCACTGAGGTGGGTATCAGCGGCATGGTATCCGATATAGACCGCATCGTTTTTGACGCCTACATCTTCAAGTATATCTTTTAGTCGAATGCCCGTCCATCTTGCGCAACCAACTGCACCGATTGTCCATTGATTTCCTTTGGCAGGGGGGTCAAATTCGCTACGACCGTTACCACCACATTCCAAGGTAAGTTGATAGGTGTGCTGGGGAAATTTTGATTTTAACTCGGCCAGGGTATAGGTTTTTTCTTGACGAACCGACTCACCGTCGAATTTCAAGGTCCACGAATTCACATCTATATTTTCAGGGATAATACCGTTGTTCCGAATAAACATATATTTATTCGGGGTCACTTTATCATCTAACAAGTGCGCCTGCGCCTCCATATTCCAGGGCCTGTCGTTTAGCAAGACCATCTGGCTATCCTTGCTGAATAGTGCAAATGGGTCTGGATCTTGAAGGGCCAGCACAGGGTATTGGGCAGGGAGCATATTTCCGTAAACTATATCCGTGCCTATAGCCGAAGCCAGGCTGGCGAGCATTGTTTTCGAAATGAATTTTCTTCTTTGCATTGCGCGAATTCTGTTTGTTCGAATTTAAACAATTCTGAAGATATGATTTTGACCGGATGAAGTTGTTACCTTTGTTGCTGAAAATTTTGAGCGAAGCGTATTCGTTTGTACTAATTCTATTTTATGAACTGGATTTTTGAACCTTGGCCTTGGTATGTTTCGGGCCCTATGATTGCCCTGATCATGTTTTTGCTGATCATGGTCGGGAAAAATTTTGGAATGTCTTCGAACCTCCGAACCCTCTGTACCATTTGTGGCGCCGACAACGCATCTGACTTTTTTAAGTTCGATTGGAAGTCACAAAAATGGAACCTAACGGTCGTGGTGGGAGCCATTATTGGAGGATATATTGCTGCGAATTATTTGAGTGCTGACTCGGCTGTGGCAATAAGTGAGACAACAATTTCGAAGCTGAAGACTCTTGGTTTTGAAAGTGCCGGGAATGCCTATATGCCTACGGAGCTATTTGCCAATACGGCATTCATCGATTTAAAGAGCCTAGGGATTTTGGGTATTGGTGGCCTCCTTGTGGGTTTCGGCGCCCGTTACGCGGGCGGTTGTACCTCTGGCCATGCGATTTCGGGTTTAAGCAATTTACAGCTTCCGTCGCTGATTGCGGTCATCGGTTTTTTTGCAGGCGGTCTTGCGATGGTGCATTTTATTTTTCCTTTAATTTTTTAGCTATGCGTACAGTAAGTTATTTGTTGATCGGAATTCT
>CALIJE010000117.1 GCA_938017825.1 uncultured Flavobacteriaceae bacterium | reverse complement strand
TACTCCCACGCCTGCCCGTTTGCCCGAATAATGGAACATGGTTTAGCTGAGCGACTCGTGCAGGTGGGTATTCGTACGCTTAATCCCCATCAAGCAGAGCAGGCAGAAAAGTTCGATGTAGAAATTCATCAAATGAATGGTCTTGAATTGAGTCGACTGCCTAAATTCAAAAACCCGCTCTATATCTCATTAGACATGGATGCTTTTGATCCTGCTTATGCCCCCGGAGTATCACATCATGAACCAGGTGGATTAAGCTCTCGTGAAGTTATTGAAATCATTCAAAACATTGATGCCCATGTTGTTGGCGCGGATATCGTAGAGTATAACCCCAATCGTGATTTCCAGAACATGACGGCATTTTTGGCCGCTAAAATGATGAAAGAACTGCTTGCAAAAATACTGGGTACTTAGATTTAATCTACCCTAGGTGTAACCGTGATTTTTCTGAACGCAACAGCGCCATGGTCTCCTTGAATTAAAAACGGTCCTGGTTCACCCTCATGACTATTCAGTGCCCCTCCCGTAATTCCAGGAATATTTTGTTCGCTGATGATCGTTTTTCCGTTGGCGACGATGGTTACGCGCCTACCGATTAAGGTAATGTCATAAGTTTGCCACTCACCAGCTGGCTTGGCAACCATCTCATTAGGTGTCAAAAATCCATATATACCACCGAAAAGCACACTAGCAGGATCTTTGCCGATATCATCGGTAATCTGTACTTCATAGCGCCCACGTAAATAGAACCCACCATTGCTTCCCTCAGGGATTTTAAATTCCACATGTACCTTAAAATCAGAAAACTCCTGTTCGGAAACCAAATTAGAACCAGATTTAGGGCTATTTAAGATTCCATCTTTAACTTCCCACTGATTTTCTCCCAGTGCGTTCCAACCCTCCATATCATTGCCATTAAATAGTTCAATTGGCTCCCCCCATGTTGGATTATCGACATAAGTTAGCTTAGGAGCCCGAACGGCGGTCCAGTTATAAGTATTTCCATCAGTATATACCATGGTACCTTTTAGGCCATCACCATCCTTCATCCCTTCAAACACCATATCTTGCCCTCTTGGCTCCCATTGTGGCGGAATTGAAAAACTGAATTTTCCTTCCATCAATTTAACTTCTGAAATGGGCCTTGCGCTACCAAAAGCGTACACATACCGACCAATCAAGGTATTGATTCCAGATTTCTTTATTTCTAACCAAGACGGCAACTCTTTTCCTTCTTGAGAGATGACCATATTCCATGTTCCGATGAAGTCTTTCTGTTCCTGGGCAAAAGCCATTGTAAAGCACATTAGTACTGTCGATAAGGCTATGAATCCCCTTTTTAAATTAAATCCCATTCCAATTAGTTTTGTTTTCTGTGTTAAATATACAATGAACGCCGGGTTTTTTCTAACCGCCTCCAACCTTCTTATGGAGGACATGTACTATACGATCAATAAACTTGGTTGAGTAAGCGATTTTTTAAAAGCCTGAATAACCATTTGCAAAACCATAGTACGGTGCAGCGGTTTCGATTAAGGCAATACAATGCGATCAACTTGCATAAGTTAGTCGCAGCCTTCTTTACGACGCGTATCGATCAAATACACGATTTTCCAGTCCTCACCGTACTTGACCAATTGAAACGAATTCACCCCACAGTGATGAAATTCATCTCTGAGCCAAAACTCATAGGGAGTCCAGGCGTTGGCCATGTTGCCATCTATCTGAATACTGAATGATTTTAACTTCTCTTCGAACTTCATAGTTTTCGGAATGCTTGCAATGCTTTGGGCGAACTTATTAAATGATTCTGACCTTACCACGGTACTTCCCAAAGAGTCTGTCGAAATTGTTTGAAGTACAATGGCATCGGAAACACTATTTTGAAGCGCCAGGGTATCTTGTTGATGAAAACCTTCGAAGAACTTTTCGATGGCCAATTGAACGGCCTCTTGCTCATTGTTTTGACTCCATAAGGCCAGTGAGCTCATTGCAAATACAAATACTAGTGCTTTTTTCATGTTCGATGTTTTTTCAAATGTATAGAAATTTTCAAACAGAACATTTTCCTTACTTTTAGACCACCAAAACAAACATACATGTCAGTTGCAAAAAAAGAATACAAAAGGGTTACCGTTAAGTCTTTGATCGAGATGAAAAAAAATGGAGAGAAAATCTCCATGTTAACTGCTTATGATTACTCGATGGCAAAGATTGTTGATTCGGCCGGTGTGGATGTCATCTTGGTAGGAGACTCGGCAAGTAATGTCATGGCCGGTCATGAAACCACCCTACCCATTACCTTAGACCAAATGATATATCACGCATCCTCAGTGATTAGAGCCATAGATCGTGCCTTGGTCGTTGTCGATATCCCTTTTGGGAGTTATCAAAGTGATCCAAAAGAGGCCCTTCGATCTGCGATTCGAATTATGAAAGAAAGTGGTGCCCACGCGGTTAAGGTTGAAGGGGGTGAGGAAATAAAGGAATCTGTAAAACGCATACTGAATGCCGGCATACCGGTCATGGGCCATTTAGGACTCACGCCCCAAAGCATCTACAAATTCGGAACCTATACCGTTCGAGCCAAGGAGGAAGAAGAAGCCAAAAAGCTGGTTGAAGACGCCAAATTATTGGAAAAACTAGGTTGTTTTGGAATCGTTCTCGAAAAGATTCCTGCGGCCTTGACCAAAAAAGTATCCGAGGGCATTCACATCCCGACCATAGGCATAGGGGGAGGAAAGCATGCCGATGGACAAGTTCTGGTAATTCATGACCTTCTCGGAATGACCCATGAATTCAATCCAAGGTTTCTGCGACGTTATATGAACCTTTATGAGGAAATGGGGAAAGCAATATCTAGCTATGTGAGTGATGTAAAAAGTAAAGATTTCCCTAGTGATGACGAACAATATTAAGAATAGGAGTTAAACCAAAAGATGCTCAAACGAATTGCGATTATTGCCTTTGTACTGCTCAATGTAGGATGTGATCAAATATCAAAAGACTTGGTCAGAAAAAATGTTGATGAGCGCGCCTATATTGAGCTCCTAGGGGACAAATTTATTTTGACCAATGTAGAGAACACAGGTGCGATGCTCGGTTTTGGAAATGACTTCCCGCCTATGATTAAAACTATTTTTTTAAAGGCCCTACCTATTGTAGTTATGCTCATCTTACTGTTCAGGGTTCTCCAAAAAAAACAAATGCACCTCTGGCTAATTATTGCATTTGCCTTTGTAATTGGCGGCGGCATCGGCAATCTGATTGATCGGGTAGCCTATGATTCGGTTACCGATTTCTTTCAGATAAACTTAGGTGGCGTATTTAGAACAGGTATCTTTAACATGGCCGATGTATCAGTGACCACGGGAACCTTACTAATTCTATACTTAACACTAAGGCACAAGCAATTGGAGTTCTAATATTCTGATAATAATAGGGTACTATCAACACAAAATTCAACAGGCGTATAGCTAACTATTTATCCATCGATAACGCAAAATCCAAGTGTCCAATACTTCAAGAATCGTTCATTCCAATCCAAAAAACCTTCAGGTCGTTTATGAGGACAACCACCTTATTGCAATCAACAAAAGAGCGGGTGACATTGTACAAGGAGATAAAACCGGAGACACACCCTTAAGTGAAATCGTTAAGCAATACATCAAAAAGAAGTACAACAAACCAGGCAACGTCTACCTTGGTGTTGCGCATCGTTTAGACCGCCCCACAACAGGTATCGTTGTCTTTGCAAAAACCTCAAAAGCCCTGCCCAGATTAAACAAATTGTTCGCCGAGAAAGCCGCTAAAAAAACATATTGGGCCATCGTTAAAAATCCGCCGAAAAAACAGCAAGACGTGCTTACGCATTGGATGAAAAGAAACCCCAAACAAAACAAATCTTATGCGCATCCCAAGGAAGTTCACGATAGTAAGAAGGCAATTTTGGAATATCGGGTCTTAAAGAAATTAGATAATTTATTTTTCTTGGAAGTAGATCTAAAAACGGGACGCCATCACCAAATTCGCTCCCAACTCGCAGCTATTGGTTGTCCCATAAAAGGAGATTTAAAATATGGTTTTGATCGAAGCAATAAAAATGGTGGCATTCATTTACACGCACGAAGTCTCTCGTTCATCCATCCGGTGAAAAAAGAGGAGATTAAATTGGTGGCTCCCCCACCCCAAGATTCAGTTTGGAACGCTTGTTGCTAATTTTAGTACATTTAGAAATCTTAAAATTCCGAAAAACCATGATTAAAAGAACACTCGTATTGGTTGGTTTGTTACTTGCAAGTTCGTGCAGTACTTATAATTCCATAGATAGTTTTTACAATGCGCATAAAGATGATGATCAGGTTACCGCAGTACGTGTACCTCGATTTATGCTCTCTATGCTTGGAAACATTTCTCCTGATATGAAATCGCTAATCGGGAGCACAAAAGACTTACGATATATGCAATTTCCCAGTGCTACTCCAGAACGAACCAAATTCTTAAACAATGAAATGAATGGAATAACAGGTAGTTCTTTCATTGAGGTATATCGCAAAAATGATAATCTTAAACGCAATGTGGTATCTATACGGGAGAAGAAAGATGCGGTGAAAGAAATACTTATTTATAACAATAATACCACCAGAGGTTCTTTCCTTTATTTTAACGGAAACTTTGACCCTGTAAAAGTTCGTGAACTTGCCAATAAGGAAGAATTTAGGACCCTAGGAGACGGACTCATTGATCAGTTCAATATGGGAACTCCAAAAATAATTAAGGAAGAAGGGCAGGAAAAGACCGACGGAAATTAGAAACACACGACTCCATTGGAGTGATTTTTTACGTTCATCTATCTAGAATTTGCCAATGCCTTTTCCTTTATGATTTGGGCGACCGGTTTATTTTCCAAATGACTTTCTAGCCATGAGATAATATCTAGATACAAGAAAGCGCGCTTTTCATAAGGGTGATCTTCATACTTCTTTAATTCTGCATATAGCTTTTCAAACTCAGCGCGCAACTGGTTGGGGTAAATGTTACCCAGATTTCTCAAAAACTTGATCATTTCCTTCTGTACGGCGTGCAGATCGTTCATTTTAAGAAGAAACTTATAGGTGCTCTTAAGTTGTACCTCAAGATGATAGTCCATTCCCGCCTCATAATGCGCTACCAAACTTAAAACCCTAGCGAAACACATTAAGTCTTCGCGCATTTTAAGGTTCTTGTTATTGATTATTTTCTTAAGATAGAGAATGCAATTCTTGTTATCCCCATTTCCAAAATACAAACATGCTATTTTGTAGTACAGCACCATTATATGATGCGCGTCTATGCGATCTCGATGTTTTTCAATACCATATTCAATGATTCTAACGAGATACAATCCCTTACTGAAAGTACCTTCCATAAAGTGAAGGTTCAACTTGTTGGCGTTGAGGTACAGAAAAACCAAAGAGTTCAAATTATCATTCTTGGGAAATTCCTTAGTGGCCACAATGGCCTCTAAATCTTCAAGTGTCTGTCGAAATTGAGAACTATATTGAAGTAAAAAAAGCGATTCTAACAAATAGTGATTTCCCTTGAGAAAAAAAACAGGGTTCTGATAAATCTGTTCTTTTTGCTCATAAAAAAGTGCCACCCATTTGCTCGCATATTTATACGATGATAAGAAGTCTTGCAATAAAAAACTATACCAAAGATGTGCTTTGTACAGCCATAATTTTTCTCTAAATCCCAGATTCTTCAACTCATATTTTGGTAGATGTCTTTCAAAATATTCGCGTACCCTTTTTGAATCCGAATCATTTTGCACATAACCGACCTTTAGCATAATACCGTATAGCTGCAATGACAAATTTGATAGCTTACTGGTCATTACATTACTGGCGGAAAGTTCTTTTGCTTGAATGGCCAATTCATCTGCTCGATCAGGAATACTTCGGGTAATATATTGGGTTTCGATTATTTTTTCCAACTCCACGATTTCGTAGGCTATATTCTTTTCCTGATTTGCTATCGCCGTGCCCTTGGCCTTATCCAAGATCTTTAAGCTCTGTTTGTATAAGCCCTTTTGATATAGAATGGTGGCAAAATCGAGTTGTTCACGAATCTGAACCCTGATGTTTTGATTCACAGGATTAAGCCTGAGACTCACCAAAATTTGTTTGTACAGATGTGCCTTGAGATTGGAAAGTTGTGCCTTTTTTACGATGCCCGAATCCAGGATGGTCTTTTCATCATACTTCTTTATTTTATCCAACAGATTAAAAAGTGCTAGAAATTTTGCATCGGTATTTACACCCAAACGACCCACATAAAGCTTGAATTGTCGCTTTTCCGACTTTGAAAGCGATTTTACCAGTATAAAAAGGGCATCCTTATGTGTAGTTGTCATCGTAAATATTAAGGGCTAAATGCTTATAAATAAACGAGTTGCATCACCCCTAGGGCAATTTAGCGTTGTAATTGTTTTTTTGTAAATTCGAAAGCTGTTCCCTTTGCGATTATATTAGCTTTGGGCAACTAAAACTACACAAAAATAATGAGTAAAGATAAGGTAGATATTTTTGATACCACGCTGAGAGATGGTGAGCAAGTGCCGGGTTGTAAACTGGGAACAGAACAGAAATTGGTGATTGCGGAACGGCTCGAACAGTTGGGTGTAGATATTATCGAGGCTGGTTTTCCTATTTCGAGCCCTGGGGACTTTAAATCAGTTTCGGAAGTTGCCAAACTGGTTAAGAATGTTACGGTATGTGGACTGACCAGAGCCGTAAAGAAGGATATTGAAGTGGCTGCAGAAGCATTAAAGCATGCTAAAAGACCACGAATTCATACCGGAATCGGCACCTCTGAATCTCATATAAGACACAAATTCAACTCGAACAAGGAAACCATAATCGAGCGCGCGGTCGCTGCCGTAAAACATGCCAAATCTTTTGTTGAGGACGTCGAATTTTTTGCAGAAGATGCGGGTCGTACCGATAATGAGTTTTTGGCACGTATTTGCGAGGAGCTTATTAAGGTTGGTGTTACCGTTCTGAACATTCCCGATACAACCGGCTATTGTTTGCCAGAAGAATATGGTGCCAAAATCAAATACCTCAAAGAAAACGTTACAGGGATTCATAAGGCCACATTATCCGTGCATTGTCATAATGATCTTGGACTGGCCACGGCGAACTCCATTGCCGGTGCCTCTAATGGTGCTCGGCAAATTGAGTGTACTATAAATGGTATAGGGGAACGCGCAGGTAATACCTCACTAGAGGAGGTAGTTATGGTATTACGTCAACATCCGACACTAAATCTAGATACGAATATCAATAGCAAATTGCTTTACAGCACCAGTCAATTGGTTTCTCGTGAAATGGGAATGATCGTTCAGCCCAATAAGGCCATTGTCGGTGCAAATGCGTTTGCACACAGCTCTGGAATTCATCAAGATGGGGTAATTAAACATCGCGAGACGTACGAGATTATTGATCCTGCCGACGTGGGTGTAGACGAATCAACAATTGTCTTGACCGCGAGAAGTGGAAGGGCCGCCTTGGCGTATAGAGCAAAATTGGTAGGTTATGAATTGACCAAATTGCAATTGGATGAAGTCTACAAAGAGTTCCTGAAATATGCAGATCTTAAGAAAGAGGTCGTAGATCAAGATATACACGAAATCGTGGAAGCCTCCTCCATAACCCTTCAAAATATGTAGTAATGCAGGTGCGGATAGCTGTTTTGGGTGGAGATGGTGTAGGACCTGAAGTAACGGCCCAAGCTATTAAATGCCTTAAGGCTGTCGGCGAAACCTTTCAACATGATTTTAAATTTTCAAGTGCCCTTATCGGAAATGCGGCCATTGATGAAAGTGGCTTGTCGCTCCCAAAAGATACTCTAGAGGTCTGCGCCAACTCAGATGCCATACTGCTAGGAACTTTAGATCGAAATACGAACACGGATAGCGCTGCCTTACCACAAGATGGCCTCGGACAATTAAGAAAAGAACTAGGCTTGTTCGCCAATATTAGGCCAGTAAAATTGTTTCCCGGAATTATTACAAATTCCCCGTTCAGCTTAAATCTTGCCGATAAGGTCGATTTTCAAATCTATCGGGAGCAACTTGGTGGCCTGTATCATGGCGAAGGTGAGTATGACAGTATAAACAATACGGCATCTGATAGTGCCCACTATTCAGAGAAAGAAATAAGCCGAATTGCCCATATGGCATTCAAAGCGGCCAAGAGAAGAAGAAAGAAACTTACCTTGGTTGACAAGGCAAACGTACTCGACACTTCTAGACTATGGCGCACAACGGTTCTTATGATTGCGAGCAGCTATCCCGAAGTTAGCGTTGAATGCATTGAAATTGATAATGCCGTGGTACAACTTGCTCTAAACCCCTCAAATTTTGACATTGTTTTGACCGATGGGGTATTCGGTGATGTTCTATCTGGGCAGGGCAGCATCTTACTTGGGGTTCAGGGACTGCTACCTTCTGCCTCTCTTGGGGAATACCACAGTATGTTCAAACCAACACATGAAGCCTATCCAGAAGAAAAAGGTAAAAATACCATCAACCCGATAGCCTCTATATTCTGTACCATCATGCTTTTGGAAAAATTTAGTCTCAAGCAAGAATCGAATGCTGTTTTCGCCTCGGTTCGAAAAGCATTTAAAAAAGAAATCTTAGCACCCCATCTGTTGGGCAGTAGTAAATACGGCACTGATTATGTGGGTGATTTTATCGCGGACAATATCACTGATTCTGATGCGAATCTTAATATTAATGACGAGAACATCGGTTTGGGGAAATCAACTATTATATAACCAATCAATACACCAAAGGCTTCCACTCCCCTTTTCTAAAATACATATTGTGGAATTTTGTGGACTTAAAAACCAAAAAGAAATTCCATGGTTCACGATACACTGTGGGGTTCGAATGCAGCACATGATGTCCCGGCGATTCCATATAAATTTTTAGCCGTTCTGAAACATATGTTTTTCCTGTTGTAGCAATTTGCCCGCTATACGTTTTAAGGATTTTTTCTCCATCCGTTTCATAAAAATAGAACGTATCGTCTTCTCTAATTTCAAAACGAAAGTGGTTATATTGCCAGTCAGCTTGGTCACCAGAAAAATAATCCCGGTCAACTACATATGCTCCATAAAAATCTTCCTTATCAAGTACTTTTTTAGTGTAGAACGGTCGCAGAATAGCACCAAGAAGCAATACTAATACAAGCCCTCCCCAGATGACACCCAGTGCGTAAATGAAAAATTTATGTTTAGTGAACCCCGCTAACAGTAATAGAATAACCGACAAGGGTAGTAAAACAAAGAAAAAAGCTAGTCCTGCCATCTGGTAAAAGTGGTGCTGCTGTTATAACTTGTATGCAAAATAATTGGGCCTAGTTTTCATTCAGCAGGCCGGTTACAAAACTGTCGAATTCTTTTTGAAAGACCTCATATTTTTCTCCCGTAGCGGGACCGTTAAAACCTGTATGAATTTTTCGAACATCCCCTTTTTTATCTATGTATATCGTAGTAGGATATGAGAGTACATGGTTCAACATAGGCAACTTCTCTTGAGCCTCCTCCTTGTCAGAAGACCCATACTGAGCCAATAAAAAGGGATATTTTACGCCAATCCTATCTGTAAGTCGCTTGATACTCGAAAAAGCTTTCTCCTCTGTTTTAGCGTATTCGAAGGCCAATGCGAGAATCTCTAAATCGGACTTTGGATTTTCATTCAGGTACTTGGTATAGAATATAGTTTCGTCTAGGCAATTCGGGCACCACGAGCCCATAATTTGAACCAATACAACTTTGTCCTTAAACCGTTCATCCGTTAAAGAAACCATTTTCCCATTGGCGTCGGGAAACGAAAATGCAAGTTTGTCGTAGCCCTCCTTTATGAAGGTCAACGAATCGGCACTGGGCAACATATACGTCTCATTTCTGTGGGCCGTAAATGGTTCTTTAGAGTGATTTCCAGAGTAGAAAGCTCCACTCATAGTGCTGTCGGAAACTTTGGCCGCAAATAAAAACGCATGGGCCCCATCGAATGCAGAAATTTTTAGTGAATCACCATCAACAACACCCTCTAAATAGCGATAGTCTCCCGTAGTGGTTTCAAAAGTACCGGTCACCTGATCCCCGTCTTGCTTAAAAATTCCCTTTGCGATGTATTCATCGCCGTTTTCTTTGATAAAAACACTTTCCCAAACACCACTAATATCTAAAGAAGATTCATTGTGCACGTCAAAGCGGTCTGAAGTATCGAATGTCGCTGTAAATGGCACAATTCTGTCAAGGCTTTCTTTTATGAATTTTCCGCTCATTGAATTTTCTGTGAACGTAGCTGACAAATACCCTTCGAATACAGGCGTTTTTATAGTAATCGAATCATCTTTGATTTGAATCTCGTCAACATTAATTACTTCTTCCGCATTAAAAATTTCCATTGAATAAGACCCAGCTTCAGACCTGATCATCTTGAAGTTAAACGGGAGCTTATGTCCTTCCATGACTTCTAACTCAGCACGCCACATTCCCTCAGCAGGTGAAGTGACTTTTCTATCCTGACACGCAAAAAAGAAGCCGATTATGAATATAAAGAGTAAGCTGTTTTTCATAATAAGGCATTTAATTCGAATCGAAATAACAACTAAAAACCCACAATAAAAAATTAAAAATAAATGGGGATCTGAGCAGTTGACTGGCGGCTGGCATTGTTTTATCTTTACCCGCTTTAAAACCGACCAAATGCATATCTCTTACAACTGGTTAAAACAATTTCTAAAAATAGATTGGGAAGCTAATAAAACTGCCGAGCTTTTGACCGATTTAGGTCTTGAGGTTGAAGGGGTAACCGCTTTTGAATCTATAAAAGGAAGCCTCAAGGGTGTGGTCGTGGGGCACGTAGTAGATTGTGAAAAGCACCCTAACGCCGATAAACTAAAGCTTACACAAGTAGATTTAGGCGGAGACGCACCTGTGCAGATTGTATGTGGCGCACCAAATGTCGCAAAAGGTCAAAAAGTTCCGGTCGCCACTATTGGCACTACCCTCTACACCAAAGATGAGGAAGAATGGACCATCAAAAAAGGAAAAATAAGAGGACAGGAAAGCCACGGTATGATATGTGCCGAGGATGAGTTGGGACTAGGGGACGATCATGATGGCATCATGATTCTAGACGATAGTTTAAAACCTGGCACCCCTTGTTCAGAGGTTTTTGAGATTGAAACAGATCACGTTTTTGAAATAGGTCTTACTCCAAATCGGGCAGATGCCATGAGTCATTTTGGCGTCGCAAGAGATTTAAAGGCGGGTTTACTTCAAAAAGAAATAAAATTGGAATTGATCACTCCGCCGGTGACCAAATTTCATGTTGATAATCGTTCACGAAAAATTGCGGTCAAGGTTGAGGATACTTCCTTGGCACCACGTTATTGTGGAATTACCTTGAGCAACCTAATTGTTCAGCCCTCGCCAGATTGGTTGAAGAATAGGTTGAAGGCCATTGGAATTAGTCCAAAAAACAATCTTGTGGATGCCACGAACTATGTGCTACATGAATTAGGACAACCCTTACATGCCTTTGACGCCGACCGTATATATGGTAAAAAAGTAATTGTGAAAAAGATGCCGATGGGTACCAAATTCATGACATTAGACGGTGAGGAGCGCGAGCTGCACGAAGACGATCTGATGATATGCGATGCTGAAAAGCCAATGTGCATTGCCGGAGTCTTTGGAGGAATCAACACAGGCGTTACTGAAGATACCAAGTCTATATTTTTAGAAAGTGCCTACTTTGATCCGATAAGTATACGAAAAACAGCGAAACGTCATGGTCTAAACACCGATGCGTCTTTTCGTTTTGAACGAGGTATCGATATCGAAAATGTTGAGTATGCATTGAAGCGCGCTGCACTTTTGATCAAGGAAATTGCCGGTGGAACGATTACTTCCGACATTACTGATTTGTATCCAAAAAAGACGAAAGACCATCAGGTATTTTTGTCATTCGACAAAATATATTCACTCATCGGCCAAGAAATTCCTAGAGATACCATTAAATCGATCTTAGCATCTCTTGAAATAAAGGTCAATAATGTTACTGAAACTGGTTTGGGCCTCACCATACCTTCTTATAGGGTCGATGTAACCAGAGAGGTAGACGTTATCGAAGAGATTCTTAGAGTTTATGGATATAATAATATCGATTTCAAAACGAAGTTCAATGCGTCAATAGCCCCAATATCAAAATTCGAGGACTATAAATTGCAGACAGTCATAGGAGATCAATTAGCGTCCGGTGGCTACTATGAAATTCTAACGAATAGTCTAACTTCCCCTAAGTATGTGGGTTATACCGATGATTTGAAAGAAGAACATTCTGTAGCCATGCTCAATCCCTTGAGCGGTGAATTAGGCGTAATGCGACAATCGATGTTATTTAACGGACTTGAAGCAATTTCGCATAATATCAACCGAAAGAATCAACACCTTAAGCTGTTTGAATTCGGGAAAACCTATCATCAATATTCAGAAAAAAGGGAAGAATCAAAACACTTGACCCTTTTCGCAACCGGAAATCGTTCCGATGAAAGTTGGGCGTTGGGCAAACGTAAATCAGATTTCTTTTTTCTAAAAACGATTTCGGAAAATATATTAGAGCGACTTGGTATTTGCATTTCGCATAGTTGGCCAACGGAAAGTTCCATATTTTCGGAGGGAATCGTGTTGGGCATCAAAAAGAACGGTCTCGTGAAATTCGGTACGGTAAGAAAGTCAATTCTCAAAAAATTTGATATTAAACAAGAAGTACTGTATGCCGATTTCAATTGGGATGCCATTATCGAATTAGCGAAGAAAAATGAAATCGTATTTCAGGATATTCCAAAATATCCTGAAGTAAAAAGAGACTTTGCCCTATTACTAAATGAGGAGACCAGCTTTAAGGAAGTTCATGATATTGCTGTGCAAACTGAAAAGAAGTATTTGAAGGCAGTAAATCTATTTGACGTTTACACCGGTAGCAAGTTGCCCGAGGGTAAAAAATCCTATGCTGTGAGCTTTACCCTGCAAGACGAAAAAAACACGCTTACGGATAAGCAAATAGACAAAATTATGGGGAAACTTCAGAAACGCTACGAGAAAGAATTAAAGGCTGAACTCCGATAAATCCTTAAAATTTTGCCGGCAAAAATACACTGTCGATTTCGTGAATAACACCATTGCACTGTTCTGAATCGGCGGTAGTGATTTTGGCCGTATTCCCGTTACTATCGGTTAGTATAATATCTATTCCTTGCATGCTTGCAGTTAGTTCCTCTCCTTGCACTGTGGTGAACGAGGCCTTACCTTTTCCCCTGCACATCGCCTTTAGGATATTGGAAGCCGACAAATTTCCGGCCACCATATGATAGGTAATTAAATTCTGTACATTTTTTTTGTTGTTACCGTTCAATAGTTCGTCTATTTTACTATCGGATAGTTTCCGAAAAGCAAGATCCGACGGCGCAAAAACAGTAAACGGACCATCCATACTAAGTACATCATTTAACTCGGCAGCTTCGATAGCGGCCAATAAAGTAGTATGATTTTTTGAATTTGCGGTATTGGTCGCAATGGTTTCCTGCGGATTCATTGGCAGGCTTTCAGAAGTGTTTACTTGTGCGGATGTGAGGTTTAAAAATAGCAATAACGATACGGCCATTGGGACTGCCATGCATTTCATATAGTGTCAATTTATGGGATGAATATGGGGTAAAATATCGATGAACGGTTAAATTCCTCGTTAAAGTACAACTTATTGTACATAAACGGTGTTAACGAAAATGACCGTTCATAGAATTTAACAAAGTATTAACAACTTAAGCTCAATGCAGCAAAATTCTATTTTGGAAATGCTTAATTTAGTAAGGCTAAAGAAAAAGAAATGTTTTTAAAACCTACCAATATTCAGGATCAGCTCGAGAAACTTCGCATCAATGAAGTGGAGGGCGAAAAGATACTTGAGTCAGTACGCAAAATTCTAGAAGAAAATCGATTCGAAAGCAAGAATCTAGTTGAAAAAGTAAAGCGCGGGCATACCAGCACTGCTAACGACTTCAATTTCGATTTGTTGGAAACCGGAAATATCTACCACATTGACCAAATTAAGAAAATCTGCATTGATTTCAGATTACGCTTTTTAGACAGCAGGTATTTTAAGGGTAGAATTCCCCAAGAGGCCTATGATAAAATAGATCAACTTGAAAAACAGCACGAAACCAGTATTAGTGGATACAAAATAATCGCCCCTTCAAAATTGTTCAGACTTGAAGACAAGGATGATCCGCTTCTGTTCGCCCCTATCGGCAATGATTATTTTTATCTAATACATAAATGGGGTACTGATTTGCATCCCTTACGCAAACTTTTGGTCTTGCCATTTAGAAACATCGTAAACCTTGCTTTCCTGGTCATGCTCATAAGTTGTTTATGCACTTTTTTGGTGCCTGAGGGTCTTTTCTCTAAATCAGATTCCGGATCTGAACGTATGATTATCTTTTTCTTTATGTTTAAGTGTGTGGCCTCGGTTGTAATTTTCTATGGTTTTGCCCTAGGCAAAAATTTTAATCCGGCTATTTGGAACAACAAATACATTAAAGCCTAATAGGTAAACGGTAAACAAAAAGGGCATCCTTGTTTATAGGATGCCCTTTTTGTTTTCATGAGGTTGGTTTAATCACATCGCGATAACATTGAAGGGAATACCATCAACATTAATATTATCGATTACTGCTGGGTCGTCTCCTATACGTATTCTTAGAATTCCTCCTTTATTTGGCTCGCCGATCTTTTTGTACCCAATAAGCATATAACCGTTCTTGGTATCATACCCTACCATTGTCGTTGTTTCAACTTTATATTCAAAATCTCTTTCATTTTTGGTTAGGTATCCTTCAAAAGGGTACAGCGTGGTAAGGTTCGATACAAAATTATATGAAGCAGGTATCACCGGATACTCGCTATACACACCTGAAGGCCGCTCATAGTACATGGTGCTGCCATCTCCAAAATTGTTTACCGTTGAGGAAACGAACAAAGGTTCTAAACCCGATTCATATTGAACGTACTGTGGAGAAAAGGTTTCACTGTTCAACAGGTTGTGAAATTGATCATGACCAACAATAAGATTATCGTCAATGTTCCTAAGTAACTTTTGGGCATTGCTACCCACGCTAAGTTCAGTTAGTATGCTATTGGTAGATGCATCAACAGCTGTCAAATAATTTTCGTCGTTTTTTTGTTCATCAATGGTTAGTACAAACAAGCGACTATTCGCAAAACTTAAATGCACAGGTCTCTTGGTTAGGGCTACATCTGTAAAGTCATCAGAGGGACCATTCAGGTTAAAGGCACGAACATAAAATCCTGTAGTACCACTACCTGTATCGAGTCCATATGCAACATAACCCGTATCGCCATGATGTGCTATTGCATATGCGGTTAGGCTACATGCACCCAAATCAGAAAAAAGATCTATTTCCTTGGCAGTTTCATCCTTAAAGTCGAACCGAAGGAAAGAAGCATTGCAGTCGCCGTTAGTTTTTAAAAAAGAGAAAACAGTACCTTCCTTAAAATTCAAATCGGGTACTGAGGTCATAGGAAAATTACTTGCTACAGGGCTTAAGGTCAATTGATCAACATCTGCATCCATCAAAATAACATCAAAACCACTCGAGGTTTTTATCAAAAGACTATAATCGGCTTCAGCACCAAGGTTCGGAGTATCGCTATCGGGAATATCATCTTTCTTACATGAAAACGCGAGTGCGCATACCAATAGCAGGCAAAGAATTTTGTGGGATTTCATAATGTGGGAATTTGAGTTGAACAAAACTTACGCAGGAACTGCGTACATTTTGCCTCGCAACTCCTTTATTGACTTTTCAGACATGTATTCATCAAACGTTAAATGTCTGTCAATGTTGCCTTTAGGTGTCAATTCTATGATACGGTCGGCAACGGTTTGCGCAAACTCATGGTCATGAGTGGTAAAGAGCACAGTGCCCTTGAAATTTTTCAGTGAATTATTAAATGCTGTAATGCTCTCAAGATCTAAGTGGTTGGTAGGTTCGTCTAACATAAGCACATTGGCCCTAAGCATCATCATTCGACTTAACATGCAACGCACTTTTTCTCCTCCAGAAAGTACGGTACATTTTTTAAGTGCCTCTTCTCCACTGAACAACATTTTACCCAAAAATCCGCGAAGGTAAACCTCTTCGCGCTCTTCTTCGGTCGTTGCCCATTGACGCAGCCAGTCTACTAGGTTACCACTTTGATTAAAAAAACTGGAATTGTCAGCTGGCAGATAGGATTGGGAGGTCGTTACCCCCCATTTGAATGAACCTGAATCAGCTTTTCTATTCCCGTTTATGATTTCGTAAAAAGCCGTAGTCGCCCTTGAATCTTTCGAAATTATAGCCACCTTATCCCCTTTTGCAAGGTTGATATTGACTTTTTCAAAGAGTAAATCGCCATCGTCTGAACTCGCAGACAGCGCGTCTACCTCTAAAATCTGATCCCCGGCCTGGCGCTCTCGCTCAAATATTATGGCAGGATATCTTCTACTCGAAGGTTTAATGTCATCAATTTTTAACTTGGAAAGCATTTTTTTTCTACTCGTAGCCTGTTTACTTTTAGCCACGTTAGCACTAAAACGCATAATAAACTCTTGCAGTTCCTTTGCTTTTTCCTCAGCTTTTTTGTTCTGCTGTGCCCGCTGACGTGCTGCCAGTTGGCTGCTTTCGTACCAAAAAGTGTAATTGCCACTATAAAGATTCAACTTCCCAAAGTCAATATCACCAATATGGGTACATACAGAATCTAAAAAGTGACGGTCATGCGACACAACAATAACGGTATTATCATAGTCCCCTAAAAAACGTTCTAGCCAGCTAATGGTATCATAATCCAAGTCATTGGTAGGTTCGTCCATTATCAGCACATCCGGGCTTCCAAATAGGGCTTGAGCCAAAAGCACGCGCACCTTTAATTTCGAATCCATATCGCTCATTAAGGTGTAGTGCAAATCTTCGGTAATCCCCAAATTAGATAATAAGGCCGCCGCATCACTATCTGCATTCCAACCATTCATTTCTTCAAAAGTGACTTGCAATTCCCCTATTCGCTCTGCATTCTCATCAGAGTAATCGGCATATAGGGCATCTATCTCTTTTTTGATCGAATACAGATCTTTGTTGCCCATTACAACGGTTTCCAATACCGTAGATTCGTCATAGGCATTATGATTTTGTTCTAAAATAGACATACGTTTACCGGGCTCAAGATGTACATGGCCCGACGTGGCATCTATCTGGCCAGACAACACTTTCAAAAATGTAGACTTTCCAGCACCATTTGCACCTATTACTCCATAACAATTTCCTTGGGTGAACGAAACATTTACATCGTCAAATAAAACTCTTTTTCCGAACTGTACTGATAAATTTGAAACCGACAACATACCTTCTTCTTTTTTATAAGCTGCCTCTGGGGCAGATAAATCCGTGCAAAAATAAGCAATTTAAATACCTTGAGCCAATAGTCGAACAAACAGATCTTCATGTCGAAACATTAACGCTATCTCTCAACTTTTAACTCCCTATTAACAGCTGTCAGTGCAATGCTTACTTAATTTTGGAGTTACAAGAAGAAAATCATATGGTGAGAGTATTACTTTATTTACTTCTTATTTTACTTTTTGGTTGCACCACTCAGGAAAAAGTTTCCCCTAGCGTTTTTTTTGCAGGTGAAATTGTTAATCCCACGAGTGATAAGGTGATATTGTACAAGGGAGACAAAGTAATTGATTCGGTAGCTCTTGACGAAAACAATCGCTTCTCTTTTCAATTTGATTCGATTACCGACGGATTGTATCACTTTTATCATAATCCAGAATTACAATATGTATACCTTGAGAATGAAGACAGCCTGCTGATTCGTTTAAATACGATGGACTTTGATGAATCTATGGTCTTTGAAGGGAAGGGCTCGGATATCAATAACTTTTTATTGGAACTTTTTCTGGCCAGTGAACAAGAGCAATCAGATGTGATTTCTTGGTATGAGCTAGAGGCAAGCGACTTTAGCGCAAAGATTGATTTGCTGCGGGAAAGTAAATTCAAAATCCTTAAAGAGATCATTAAGGAGGGCAACTTATCCGACAATCAACGAAATCTTGCTAAAGCCAGTGTCATTTATAATTACAATACGTACAAAGAACAGTATCCTTTTCGGCACCGCAAATCATCAAAGCATGAGGTACTTGAAAAACTTCCTCAAGATTTTTATGCCTACCGCAAGACTATCGATTATGGTAACGCACAGCTTACCTATCTAAGACCTTACTATCGTTTTATGGTGAACCATATCCAAAACCTTTCGTTCATGGGTTGTATGGAAGATTGTGAAAAAACCAAAGGAAAAACGAACAAGCAACTGCATTTTAATGAGCACAAATTACATTTGATAGATAGTTTGGTTAATGAAAAAGAATTGAGAGACAATTTATTCAGATATGTTGCATTTGATTATCTCCTGAAAGCACGCGACTATTCAGAGAACAACAAACGCTTTATTGGGAAATTTCATGAGCTTTCAAAGAACAATCGACATTTAAATGAGATTGATGAATTATACCAAGGTATCGAGAGTCTTCAACCGGAAAAAAGTGTTCCCGATCTATATGTAGCAAGTATAAAGAACGATACCATTTCGCTTCGTGATATTGCCAAAAACGGGAGAACTATTTTTTATTTTTGGTCTGGTGTAGACAAAAGGCACTTCGATAATATCAAAACCAGGATTGCAAAGCTTTCAAAGTCAAAACCCAATTACAAATTTGTGGGAATCAACATGAAAACCACTGAAACTACTTGGAAAGGAATGCTCGACAATTCTGGCTTGGATACGTCCTTACAGTTTAGGGCGACCGATTCCGATGAACTTACCAAAGCCCTGACCATCTATCACGAAAATAAATGCGTAATCACCCAAGATGGACGCATAGTTGATGCGTTTTCTAATATTTACGCATCGCTCTAAATCAAAAAAGGCACAGTTTCCTGTACCCCTGCTTCTTCTTTTTGAAACTAACTTTAGTTCCCTTTTTCGTAGTCTGCCAAAAACTTGGCCAGTCCACTATCAGTTAAGGGATGTCTCAACAATCCTTCAATTGATGACAATGGTCCTGTCATAACGTCGGCGCCAATTTTAGCACAATCGATGACGTGCATCGTATGCCGCACAGATGCAGCAAGAATTTGTGTTTCAAAAGCATAGTTGTCGTAAATGTGACGTATTTCGGCGATTAGGTTTAAACCGTCTGTTGAAATATCATCTAGTCGGCCAATAAAAGGTGAAACGTACGTAGCCCCAGCCTTAGCCGCCAATAGCGCTTGCCCGGGCGAAAATACCAAGGTACAATTCGTTCGAATACCTTTGTCCGAAAAATATTTTAAGGCCTTTACCCCATCTTTTATCATCGGTACTTTGACAACTATTTGGTCATGCAGCTCAGCCAATTGTTCCCCT
The DNA here is from genome assembly GCA_938017825.1 of uncultured Flavobacteriaceae bacterium. Classification (GTDB taxonomy): domain Bacteria; phylum Bacteroidota; class Bacteroidia; order Flavobacteriales; family Flavobacteriaceae; genus Pelagihabitans. The sequence continues at coordinate 652 of CALIJE010000117.1, read as the reverse complement.
TCTTTTATCATCGCTTTAAACTCGGTAGCAATGACTTCCGCAGAAACATCTCCTTCAACTATCGAACAAATGTCGACGTAGTGCTTCAAAATATTATTGCGACCAGTAATGCCTTCCTTGGCCATTAAAGAGGGGTTTGTGGTAACCCCATCCAATACCCCTAGGGCTTGGGCTTCTTTAATCTGCTCGAGGTTGGCAGTATCTATAAAAAATTTCATATAAAGTTTGATTTATTAAATGACATATTGACTTCGCGCAAAACTACAATTTATAATGTTTCATCAGTAGTTTCTCAAACATTTTCTGCGGTAATAACCTCTTTAGAAGTATAGAAAATTTTTGCATAGGGGCTCCTACCCTATAACTTACTTTAGGGCTATTGGTTTCTATAATTTGAAGTAGCTTACGGCCAACTTGCAGCGGGTCGCCACCATCATCAACACTTTCATTAATATCTTTCAAGGTCTTGTGGTATTTTTCATAGTACGGCGAACTTTTTTCGGCAGGCGCATGATATCGGCCGGCAGCGATATTAGTAGCATAATCCCCGGGGGCCAAGTTGGTGATTCGAACCCCAAAATCCTTAGTTTCCATTCGCAGGGCTTCTGTCGCAATTTCGAGCGCTCCTTTCGTTGCCGAATAAATTCCCCTA
>CALIJE010000116.1 GCA_938017825.1 uncultured Flavobacteriaceae bacterium | reverse complement strand
CCGGACACAATGGTAAACGCTACGGTTTCCCGATACTTGATAAACTCTAAAAAACCATCTATAAATCGCTGGATCGAAAATGCCACCTTATATTCAGGTTTTAGTGTTTCTGCCTGTCGTTTCCAAAACCAAAAACTAATTATGATACATATGACCAGTTGGGAATAGAAAATAGCCTGCCATCCAAAATTATCCATAATGGCCTTCCCGATCATCGGGGCAATTACAGGAACCAGAATAAAAAATGCCGTCACAAACGACATGATTCGTGCCATATAATCGCCTTTAAAACTATCGCGAATTATAGAAATAGACATGGTACGCGGGGCTGACAATCCGATACCTTGAAAGATTCTTCCAATGACCATCCACTCCAAATTAGGCGCCCATATACACAGCAGACTAGAAACAGTAAACAAGGTAAAACCTATATACACCACAGGTTTTCTGCCGATGCTATCCGACAAGGGGCCAAAGAACAGCTGCCCGATTCCCAAACCCAAAAAAATCATGGTAATCAACAATTGATTATCGGTGGGATCTAAACTGTTTATCGAAATTCCGATAGTAGCCAAAGCCGGCAGAAGTGCATCTATCGATAAGGCCACAACTGACATTAAGGAGGCCATTAGAGCGATAAACTCAAAATTCGGTTTCAGCTGTTCGTTTTGCATTCGGCAAAAGTAAGACTATGCGTCACAAAAGCACAGCACAAAACTTCAATAATACGATACCCACAAATTTGAAATTCAAATTGCTACTTTTGTATAAAATTCAATGTCATGCTAATCATAGGAATCGCTGGTGGTACAGGTTGTGGGAAGACCACGGTGGTTAATCAACTTATTGAAGAGCTCCCCGATGGGGAAGTAGGTGTGATTTCACAAGATGCGTACTATAATGATTTGTCACATCTTACGATTGAGGAACGTCGTAAAACCAATTTTGACCACCCACAATCGATCGATTTTGAATTATTGCAACACCATCTTGGCCTGCTAAAGAATGGGGAATCGATTGCCCAGCCTGTGTATTCATTTTTAGAATGCAATCGTACGGATAAAACGGTCACAACCCACCCTAGCAAGGTAATCATCGTTGAGGGCATCCTAATTTTAACGAACGCCACGCTAAGGGATATGTTCGATATCAAAATCTTCGTGCATGCCGATTCTGATGAACGTTTGATTCGTAGACTAAAACGCGATGTGAATGAACGGGGTTGGAACTTGGATGAGACCCTTGATAAGTACCTTACCAACATCAAACCCATGCATGAACAATTCATCGAACCGTCAAAAGAATTTGCCGATATCATAATCCCAAATAACAAATACAACACTGTGGCCGTTGATATTGTACGAACCATCATTTCCGACAAATTAACTTAATACATGGGCTGGAAAAACTTTAGAAGAAGTAAATGGTTTTCTGTGGTCGCTGTATTTAGCAGTATTTATGTAATTGTGCTTACAGGGTTCGCTATATGGATGGTTTTTTTCGATACCAATTCGCTTTTGATCCATAAAGAACTTGATAGGGAGATAGAAAAACTCGAGAAAAAGAAGGCTTTTTTAAAAGAGGAAATAAAAAAAGACCAGCAAATCATCGACAAACTCTCTGACCCTGAGGAACTCGAAAAATTTGCAAGGGAGAAATACTTTCTAAAGAAAAAGAACGAAGAGATCTATCTTATCGAATACGAGGACAGTTTGAAGTTACAAGAAAAGCAGTAAGCACTTTTTTCACCTGCTCAATCAAAACACTCTGGCTTTAACGAAGTTTAACGCTACATCCTTTAATTGTTCACTTAGTGTTAACAAAATTCATTTTTTGGCATTCTATTTAATCGTAAATTTATCGCCTAACTTAAGTGTACTATGGGCAAGATTATCGCTATTGCGAATCAGAAGGGAGGAGTAGGAAAAACCACGACTACAGTTAATCTAGCAGCTTCTCTTGGAGTGTTGGAAAAAAAGGTTTTATTGATCGATGCAGATCCACAGGCCAATGCCACTTCAGGATTGGGAGTTGATGTGGAAAATGTATCCGCAGGTACATACCAATTATTAGAGCATACCAAGTCGGCACATGAAACGATCATCAGTACAGATTCTCCTAATGTTGATCTGATTCCTTCACATATTGATTTGGTGGCCATTGAAATAGAATTGGTCGACAAGGACCAAAGGGAGTATATGATGAAGCAAGCAATAGGTGAGCTCCGAAAGGACTATGATTATATTCTTATCGATTGCGCACCTTCTTTAGGGCTGCTTACATTAAACGCTTTAACGGCTGCCGATTCTGTAATGATACCTATTCAATGCGAGTATTTTGCCTTGGAAGGATTAGGGAAATTGCTGAATACGGTGAAGAGTATTCAGAAAATTCATAATCCGGAGTTGGATATCGAAGGAATGTTGTTAACGATGTACGACTCTCGTTTAAGACTTTCGAATCAGGTCGTAGAAGAAGTACGAACCCATTTTGCCGATATGGTTTTCAAAACGATCATTCAGCGAAATGTTCGCCTGGGCGAAGCACCAAGTTATGGCGAAAGTATCATCAAATACGACGCTAGTAGCAAAGGGGCCAAGAATTATTTGAATCTTGCCAATGAAATGATGGTACGCAACACCCAAAGCGAACAAGTATAATGGCGAAGGCTACTAAAAAACAAGCATTGGGCAGGGGCTTGTCGGCACTGCTCAAAGATCCTGAGAACGATATTCAATCGGTTTCCGACAAGAATGCCGATAAGGTAGTTGGGAACATCGTAGAACTCGAACTCGATGCCATCGAAGTGAATCCGTTTCAGCCGCGATCCAATTTTAACGATGAAACGCTAAAGGAATTAGCGACCAGTATCAAGGAATTAGGCGTAATTCAGCCCATAACCGTTCGCAAAACCGATTTCAACAAATATCAATTGGTTTCTGGGGAGCGGCGTTACCGTGCATCAAAATTAGTAGGGCTACCAACGATACCGGCCTATATTCGCATTGCAAACGATCAAGAATCTTTAGAGATGGCGCTGGTGGAGAACATACAACGCCAAGATCTAGATCCTATTGAAATTGCGCTGTCTTATCAACGCCTGATCGACGAGATTCAATTGACCCAGGAAAAAATGAGCGAGCGCGTGGGTAAAAAGCGCTCCACAATCACCAACTATCTAAGGCTTCTGCGCCTAGACCCAATAATTCAAACTGGCATACGAGACGGTTTCACAACAATGGGTCATGGTCGCGCGCTAGTGAATATAGAAAAGAAAGAAGACCAACTAGCCCTTTACGAGCGTATCGTTGGTGAAAAGCTTTCCGTGCGAGAAACGGAGCGAGCTGTGCAGGCCTACCATGGGAAATCTGTATCTTCCGGTGTCAAGAAATCGAGTGGAAAGACAGCGGCCTTTGCCGAACCTGCCTCAACAGAAATTACCGTCCACCTTTCTACCAAAGTAACCGTTCAGGCAACTGAGAAAGGAAAAGGAAAAATAACCATCCCCTTTGCCAACGAAGAAGAATTCAAGCGAATTAAAAAACTGATTATCAGTGGCTAAGTACCTCTTTTCGATTTTCTTTGTTTTGGTTTTGGCCGAAAATCTATCCGCTCAGGAAGATACTGTCAACGAATCCCCGACCGACTCAATGCAAGTTGATTTAAAAGAGAAGGGTATCGTAGTAAACGACTCGCTATTGAAAAAGAGAGCGGGAATCAATCCATTAGCACCCAGCAGGGCGGCCTTTTTTTCGGCGGTGTTTCCTGGTATGGGACAAATTTATAATAAACGGTATTGGAAAGTGCCCATTGTTTATGGAGCCATAGGAGCGGGCATCTATTTCTACGATAGAAATAACGATTTGTATCTGCGCTATAGAGAGGCCTTTAAAAGAAGACAGGCCGGTTTCACCGATGATGAGTTTTATGATCGCACCCCAGATGATGGTATCCTTCCTGCAGCGCCAGATGTTTCAGATGCCGCTCTAGAGGATGCACAAGAGCGTTTTCAGCGCGACCGAGACCTGTCACTTGTCGTTACAATCGCCTTATACGTGCTAAATATTGTCGATGCCAATGTAGATGCGCATCTGAAACAATTTAATGTAGACGACGATTTAAGCTTTGAGATGCAACCTTATTTAGATGTAAATCCGATAACCAATAACCCCAACTATGGCATGGCCATGGTCATCAAGTTTTAATGATTTAGTTACGTATGAAAATTGCACTGTTCGGGTATGGGAAAATGGGGAAAATGATTGCCTCAATTGCGGAAAGCAGGGGCCATGTAATTGTTGCCAAAATCGATATCAATGACTCCAATATTGATTTTTCGGAAATGGATGTAGCCATTGATTTTAGCACTCCCGATGCCGCTTTTGATAACATTTGTAATTGTTTGAAGCATAATGTTCCCGTAATTTCGGGAACGACTGGTTGGCTTAACGATTACGAAAAAGCGTTACAATTGTGTAAGGACGAAAAAGGTGCATTTATTTATGCCTCGAATTTTAGCCTGGGGGTAAATGTTTTTTTCGAGCTCAATCAATATCTAGCTAAAATGATGAAAAACCTGAGGCAGTATGATGTTTCCTTGGAAGAAATTCATCACACACAAAAACTAGATGCGCCTAGCGGCACGGCCATTAGTTTGGCGGAAGGCATCATCGAAAACACAGACCATTCACAATGGATGTTGGAGGGGACCGAGGGTGATGGTATTCCGATCGTATCTAAACGCATGGGTACGGTTCCTGGAACACATACCATCGTTTATGAAAGTCAGGTAGACCAGATAGCGATAAAACATACCGCCCATAACCGGGAAGGTTTTGCCTTGGGAGCCATTATTGCAGCAGAATGGCTTGTGGGCAAAACCGGTGTCTTTTCTATGAAAGATGTCCTAGGGCTCTAACAAATTAATTAGCTGTTGATAAATAATACGACCAGCCTATAGTATTAAACCTGAGCGTATAGGCTGCTCTTGAACTTAAATAGTTATCATGAACGTAACACAGTGGATTATTTTTATACTTGTAGTGCAAGTAATTCATTTTTTGGGTACCTGGAAATTGTATGTGAAAGCAGGAAGAAAAGCCTGGGAAGCAGCTATACCGGTGTACAATGCCATTGTTTTGATGCAAATCATCAGGCGTCCAAAATGGTGGGTGATTTTACTTTTCCTACCCATTATCAATCTTTTAATGTTTCCTGTCATCTGGGTTGAGACTATACGTAGCTTTGGAAGGAACAAGCTTTGGGAAACTTGGGCTGTTATTTTGACCTTAGGTTTTTATATCTACTATGTCAACTATGCATTAGATGTTAAATATGTCGAAGATAGAAGTCTTCAACCCCAGAGTGGTCTCGGGGAATGGGTAAGTTCAATAGTATTTGCCGTAGTTGCGGCCACCTTGGTGCACACCTATGTTATGCAACCCTATGTAATACCTACAGGTTCACTCGAAAGGACACTGCGTATAGGGGATTTGCTTTTTGTCAGCAAGTTTCACTACGGGGCTCGAACGCCAATGACTACGGTAGCGGCGCCAATGGTTCATGATACCCTGCCATTTCTAGGTACAAAATCGTACTTAAAGAAACCGCAGCTTCCATTTTTCAGATTTCCTGGGGTCAAAAACGTTGAACGCAATGATATTGTAGTTTTTAGTTGGCCTGCTGATACCGTTCGTGTGTTCTTTAGGCGCGAAAAAGGTGTCGATAAACCTATAGATAAAAAATCGAATTACGTAAAACGCTGCGTTGGCCTGCCCGGGGATTCCCTCCAAGTCAAGGATGGATACGTTTTTATCAACGGTGAACAGCTGGTGCTTTCCGATCGAGCAAAACCCATGTATAGCTATAAGGTGCATGGTAATAAAGGTATTCCCAACAACATCCTCCAAGAGGTTAACGCAGACTTTAGAAGAACCTATCTCTTTCAAGGTTTAACAGAGAATCAAATTCGCGCTATTCAGTCACAAATAAGACTTTTTGGTTCAGAACAAAGACCAGATGGCAGATTGGCCTTAGAGACCGATAAAAACGGTTTCCCCGTTGAACTAAAAAACAGGCTGCGATTAAGCATAGTAGAGGAAACCGGCAGACATCGCACTGCTTGGTTAACGGCGGACATGGCAAAAAAACTAGAGCAAAATTCTTCGGTCGACTCGGTGACAAGAACAATTTTGCCAGAAAACTTAAGAGATTCCAACCTATTTCCCCAAAGTCCGGATTATCCGTGGAATTATAGCCAAATGGGGCCAATTTACATCCCTAAAAAGGATGCCACGATCTCGTTAAATCTAAAGGTACTCCCTATGTACAAGAGAATTATCGAAGAATATGAGCATAAAACCATCAAAGTTGTTGGTAATCAAATCTATTTAGACGGTGAGCCGGCAAATTCCTATACGTTTGAGCAGAACTATTATTGGATGATGGGTGATAATCGCGATAGTTCTGAAGATAGCCGAGCGTGGGGTTATGTTCCTGAAAATCACATTGTAGGAACACCTGTCTTTATTTGGATGAGCTTTGACAATTTTGTGGATTCAAAAGGGCGCATGAACGCCCCATGGAAATGGAAACCACGCTGGGATCGAATTTTTACCACTGTAAACGGGGATGGTGAACCAGTTTCCTACTTCAAATATTTCCTGATTGCTTTGGCACTCTATTTCGTGGGAGAGTATTTCTGGAAAAAGAGAAAGAAAGCATAATCTATGAACGAAGTCATGGCCAAGTGAAAATAGTTCTACATCCATCCTACTTTCCGAACATTGCCGTTTTTTCCGTTTTAGCTCAAAATGAAGTGCTGTGGGAAGTGCATGACAACTATCAAAAACAGACCTATCGAAACCGTTGCTATGTGTGCAATGATCTTGGAAAACATATTTTAAGTATTCCCATAAAACATGTTGGCGGACAGGAAGGAAGACAAAAGTATCGTGATGTTCGTATAGAAAAAGGGTATGCCTGGCAGCGTCAACATTGGCGTACCCTGCAAACCGCATATCGAACCTCGCCATTTTTCGAATTTTATGAAGATGAATTCGCACCTTTATTCGAAAAAGAGCAGCAGTTCCTTTTGGATTTTAATTTGAAAGCCATCGAAACCATTTGCAATTGTCTACAAATACATATGCCTGTTCAAAAGACAGTTGCTTACGAAACCGATCCAGAGGGGCATCAGGACCTGCGATTCTTGATCAAGAGCAAAATCGATCTGGGAGTCGACTTTAAAGAATATAACCAAGTCTTTGGTGACCGCCATGGCTTTGTACCGAACACTAGTGTCTTAGACCTATTGTTCAATGAGGGTACCAACGCACTTTCATATCTAAAATCACAACCAAACGATTTCCAAAACAGAATCCTGAATGCTTAGATTCATAGTGCATTACGGTATTCACTTTGTACTTCCAATAGCCATAGCGTTTCTATTCTTCAAAAAAGACCAAAGGAAAGTAATGCTTATTCTATTGGCAGGTATAGTAATAGATGTGGACCACTTACTGGCAACTCCGATTTTTGACCCCAATCGCTGTAGCATAGCTTTTCATCCGTTGCACACCTATTGGGCCATCGGGCTATACATGGCCCTATTGCTATTTAAAAAATCAAGGATATTTGGCTTCGCGCTTGTATTGCACATTGTGGCAGATACGGTGGACTGTTGGCTACTCGTCCTTGATTCGAAATGAGGCCATCACTGGAAAATGGTCTGAGAACTTTACGTCGTAATTCGTATGACTCTTAACCTCAAATTCTGGATCGGCCAAGATATAGTCAATTCTAAATGGCAATCCCGAAAAATTATACGTAGTACCCAATCCGCTCCCCTTCTCTAGGAATGTGTCGTTCATATCGCCCCTTATTCTTTTGTAGGCATTAGAAAATTGAGTGTTATTGAAATCTCCACAAACAATGGTTTTATAATCAACAGAATCTCTATGTTGCAAAAACCATTTGGCCTGTTGGGATTGCTTTTTAAAAATTCTGGTCAAGTTCTTATACAAACGGGGTCTGGCTTTAGAAATAATTTCTGTACTCGGATGAATGCGTAATGACTCTAGATGCAAGCTGTACACCCTAAGCGTATCGCTTTTATATAAAATATCGGCGTAGGCACCATTATTATTGGTGTTGGCCCAGTCTAAGGTATGTGCTTTGACAATGGGATATTTTGAGAAAATTCCCATAAGAACCTTTTTTTCATAAAAATGATAACGCAAATGTTGATACGGATATCGTTCCTTAAACTCATCTCGCCGCAGATAATCTACCTCCTGAAAACACACAATGTCCGGGTCCTCTTCCAAAACAAATTTCAATGTTTTCTCAAAAATGTCCGGGGTATCAACCGAATTGAACTTATTAAAACTGCGAACGTTAAAGGTCATCACCTTTAAGTCGTCTTGAGCGCCTTCATTTTCAGAAGATCCAAAACCGATAAAAGAGCCTAAGACAAAATAGCCGAGCAACAAAACGATAAAGGACAACCACCCTTGGCGCCTACTACGCAACAACCAATAAAGGAGAAACAACAAATTTATCCCGATCAAAATAGGAACTCCTAGGCTTAAAACCGCGATGAAAGGAAACTCATCGGCAGGCACAAATGGTACCGCACAGGCCGCCAATAGGACAAGCGCAACGAGCGAATTTAAGATAAAGACTATCTTGTCAAAAAAGGAAAGTCGCTTCACTATTCTATTCTTCTTTACCGGCCTTGAACAAAAAGTCCTTCTCGGCTTTGGACAAACTTTCGTAACCAGACTTGCTGATCTTATCTAAAATCGCATCTATTTGTCTCTGATGGGCCTGCTTGCCATAGTCGGCTTGTGACATCTTGGCCTTTTGCCCCTGATTGCGGTATACTGTTTTCATTGGCGCTTTCTTCTCGGTTTTCTTAAAAAGGTTGCCCAGGCCATCTAAAAATTTGGAAAAGCCTGCACCGATATCATTTCCGTTAGCCAATTGTCTCGCATACGAATAGCCCAACAAGGCTCCCCCTAAGTGAGCGATACGGCCTCCCGCATTGCCAAGAGGTATTTGTACCAAATCCATCAACACAAAGAAAGCTCCTATATGCCAGAGTTTAACATTAAAAAATATAAGTCGAATACTTTGATTTGGGATATAAGTACACACAAATATCAATACTGCCATAACGCCTGCCGAAGCCCCGATCATAGGCATGGTATTCTCCAAAAAGGCGGGAAAAACGTTATAGCTCAACAAGAAAGCCAAGCCACCAGCAATTACTCCTAGAAAGTAAATACTCAAAAACTTCTTCGAATCAAAAAGATTCAAGAGCATTCGGCTCGCAAAGTACAGCACGAACATATTAAACAAAATATGTAAAAAATTGTCATGAAAAAAAGAGTAGGTCACGATAGACCAAGGTTGCGAAAAGAAATCAAAAAATCCCTTCGGCAGCCAAAACCATTTTTCTATAAAATCGGCCTCCAATCGAAAAAGAAAAGGAAGCAATCCATCGACTACAAAGACCAGAATATTGACGACGATCAACTTTTCGGCAATATTCAAGCGCGCATACTGATAACGCAATCCTCCGTTCCCCATTAATTCCAGCGTTTGTCGTTAAACTGATTCTTTTTCCAATACCACATCATAATAAATCCTGCTAGTGCTCCGCCGATATGAGCAAAATGCGCTATGCCTTGCCCAAAAATTCCGTACCCGGTTACCCCAGAGAACAAATCCAACAGCAATAATACCGGCACGAAAAACTTGGCTTTCACGGGGACCGGCAAAAAAATCAACATCAACTCAGAGTTGGGATAGCTAAAGGCATAGGCAACCAAAATACCATAAATGGCCCCAGAGGCTCCCACGGCAGGGGTATTGTAAGCGCCTAGAAAGTTATCTATAGTACTTTTGCTTGCTAGGTTGTACCAATCTGGCATATATTTTCCTTCCGATAATATTTCAATGACATCTTTCTCTGAAATTCCAGAATTGACAATGGCCGTCATGCCCTCGTTCAAATAATAATAATTGATTCCCGTATGCAACAAGGCAGCTCCCAAACCGGCCGATATATAGAAAAACAAAAACTTGTTTCTGCCCCACATACGTTCTAAAGGTGTTCCAAAGGCCCAAAGTGCATACATATTAAATACAATATGCATTAAACCACCATGCATGAACATATGGCTGGCTACCTGCCAAAAGCCGAAGTTTTCGTTTTGTGGAAACCACAACGAGAACCATTGGTACATTTGATCACCATAAATCTGCGTTGCTACAAAAAACAAGATGTTTATAATCAACAAATGTTTTATAGCTTCGGTAACTCCCCTCATCTAAATAAACTTTTTATCAATATCATTTTCGGTAATGGTAATATATACTGGCTTGTTGAACGGACTCACCATAGGTTCCTTACAAGCAAATAAATCGTTGACCAGGGCCAATTGGGAATCTTGCTCCAAAATTTCGCCGGTCTTAACCGCCAAACTTTTCGCCAAGGTTTTAGAAAGGATATCCGTTTGGGAAAAACTTTCGCCCGCTACCTCTTGCCTACAATCCGCAATCAGTTGGTCTAACACCATATTCACGTCACTTTCAGGTACCATTAAAGGTAAACCGCCAAGCTCCACAGAATCCTCTTTGATGGCCTTAAAAGCAAAGCCAACGCCTTTCAACAAATCTTCAATATCGCTCAGTATCGCCGTATCACTCTTTGAAAATGGCAATACCAACGGAAATAAAAGCTGTTGACTTACCCCCTGTTTAACCGTACTTTGGCGTAAAAATTTCTCATACAAAACCCGCTGGTGTGCACGGCTCTGATCGATCACCACCATCCCTGATTTAATGCTGGTAACTATATATTTTCTGCGAAGTTGAAAGGTAGTGGCCAGTGCCTGTTTGTTATCTTCCTGACCTTCAAAAAAAGAACCTGTAATGGTATCTGACTCGAATCGAACACTGCTAAAGTTAGCCTCACTTCCCATTTTCGATTCTAGGCCTACATAGAGACCTTCCCAAGATTTTTCGGCTGTTCTGATCTTGCCCTGCTGACGCTGCGGTCTTGAAATCGTACCGGTAGTGCCAGTGTTTACAAAAGGGTTAAAATCGGCATCGACGCTAACCTTCGGCACTTGCGCACTTTTATCCTTGTACGCATAAGGTGTATTCAGATTTCGATCGGCCTCAAAATCTAAGGCCGGAACCACATTAAATTGACCAAGACTATGCTTGATCGTAGAGCGTAGAATGGCATAAAGGGTATGCTCATCATCGAACTTTACCTCTGTTTTGGTAGGATGTATATTAATATCTATCGCGGCCGGATCTACTTGTAAATATAAAAAGTACCCAGGATAATAGCCCGGTTTAATAAGCCCCTCAAAAGCCGCTACAACTGCATGATGTAAATACGGACTCTTTATAAACCTATCGTTGACGAAAAAAAACTGTTCTCCCCTGCTCTTCTTGGTAAATTCTGGTTTTTTAATAAAGCCCGAAATTTTCACGACCTGGGTTTCTTCATTGACGGGTACCAGTTTTTGATTCGTTTTACTTCCGAAAACATGAACGATCCGTTGCCTCAGATTACCTTTGGGCAGGCCAAAAAGTTCACTTCCATTAACGTAATATTGAAAGGCAATTTGTGGGTGGGCCAAGGCAACCCTATGAAACTCGTCTGTGATATGCCGTAGTTCTACCGTATCCGATTTCAAAAAATTACGTCTTGCCGGAATATT
>CALIJE010000115.1 GCA_938017825.1 uncultured Flavobacteriaceae bacterium | reverse complement strand
ACGAGACCTGGACCTACAATGCGTCCTATGCCATAGTGCAGGGCGATATCGATACCGGGCAGGTGAACAACCTTGCGACGGCCAACGGGGAAGACCCCGATGGGAACGGAGTGAGCGATACCTCGACCGACCCGACACCTTGTACCACCTGTACGCCAGACCCTAGTTGTGCGGATTGCACCTTAACGGAATTATTAAGTAATCCAGATATCGATGCCGATAAGACGGTTGAATCAGGACCGATCTATGATGACATTGCAAACACCTATACGGTAACGTACAGGATAACCGTAGCGAATAGCGGTGAGCGATCGGGCAGCTATGACGTGACCGATACCTTCACCTTGGGAACGGGGCTTACCGTTACCAGTGCGACCTTGGCCTATGGCGGGGAAAGCGATGGTGTAGACGGTACGATATTGAGCCCCTTCAACAGCGGTGATCAGATAATCACGGGAGAGTCCCTGGCCGGTCTTCGAACGGAGAGTTGGTTGGTAACGGCCATTTTCACGGTCGACAGGGATGCCTTCGACCCAACGCAGGATTGTACCAACGGCGGTGGTTTCGGGAACCAGATCACGGTACCGGGAGATACCGACCCCTCGAACAACATGGCATGCGTGCCGGTGGGCATCGGTAATTTGGCGATCACCAAGGACGGGGTCTATGTTGATTCCGATGCGAACGGACTGACCAATGTTGGGGATATGATAGACTACACCTTCGTGGTGACCAATACGGGCAACGTACCTCTTTCGAACGTTACGGTATCGGATCCCTTGTTGGGCGGTACAATAGCCGGCCCGGCATCCGGGGATACGGATTCCGATGGAGCGCTCGATACGGACGAGACCTGGACCTACAATGCGTCCTATGCCATAGTGCAGGGCGATATCGATACCGGGCAGGTGAACAACCTTGCGACGGCCAACGGGGAAGACCCCGATGGGAACGGAGTGAGCGACACCTCGACCGACCCGACGCCTTGTTCCACATGTACGCCAGACCCTAGTTGTGCGGATTGCACCTTAACGGAGTTACCTGTAACCGATCTGGATATAGCTTTGGATAAGTTCGTAGACGTAGGTATTGCCAGAGTAGGAGATGAGGTTAATTTTACCATAACGGCCACTAATGATGGCATGATAAACGCATCAACTCTTCAAATATTGGATGCACTTCCCAATGGGTATGAATATATATCTCATACAACTACACTAGGGGACTATGATATAAACACCGGTATTTGGAGTATCGCTATTTTGGGAGATGGCCAAACCGCAACCTTAACTATTGGTGTACGAGTAGTTGACGGATCGGATTACCTCAATCTTGCCCAATTGATCGCTATAGATCAATTTGACACCGACCCTTCGAACGACGAAGCCAGCGCCGGAGTTGAAATTGAAGCTCCCATTTGTGAGATTTTTGTGTACAATTCATTTTCACCAAATAGAGATGGGCTCAATGAAACCTTCCATATTCAATGTATTGAAAATTACCCCAATAATTATTTGGAGGTTTTTAATCGATGGGGAGTAAAGGTTTTTGAACAGCGAAATTATGACAATTCGTGGAACGGTATTTCCTATGGTAGAACAACCTATTTTGCAAACCAATTGCTCCCTGTAGGAACGTATTATTATGTGCTCAACCTCGGCGATAATTCAAAAGTACGGTCTGGTTGGCTCTATATTTCAGGGTAAATCATATGCGTCGAACAGCTGCTTTGTGAAGTGGTCGCATGATGTTTTCAAAGCTACTCAGCTTGCTTTTTGGAATTGCCACTATAAAGCGACAGTCCAGTTCAAGTTGTTGTGAAATAACGGCGTAATTGTGCTTTCTCAGTAGGCGCAATACCACATTCATTTCGGGATACGCACACCGAATTTCATAGTTTTTAGTATTTGTTTTTACGATGACTTCCGAGGAACTCAATGCTTTTTGCGCCGCCTCTCGATACGCACCGATTAATCCGCCGACCCCTAACTTTGTCCCACCAAAAATTCTTGCCACAACCACCAAAACGTTTGTAAGATTAAAGGCAACAAGCTGCCCATAAATCGGCTTTCCAGCCGAATTATTGGGTTCCCCATCATCATTGGCCCGATATCTTGGATTGTCCAATCCCAACTGCCAGGCGTAGCACAAATGATTGGCATTTGGGTATTTTTTTCTCAATTGATCGAGAAGGGCTTTTACCTCCTCCTCAGTTTTAATTGGATACGCTTGGGAAATGAATTTGCTCTTCTTTTCCTTTACTAGAACTTCAGGTGAAGGCTTGGCCAATGTTCGATATGTATCGTTCGGACCATCCATCAGAATAATGCGATCAAAACAATACTGATAATGGCAAGGCCGATGCCTAGCCAGTTTCGTGCTAATAACTTCTCCTTAAATAGAAGAATGCCCAGAAGTGTTGAAAACAAAACTATCGAAACATTGTTCAAGGTAAAAACCGTTGCGCTGTTCAAAGTTTCATTGCCCAGGGCCCGAAGTAAAAAATAGATTGAGAAGAAATTAGGGACTCCCAAACAAATTCCCCCTATGATATTTTTGAAATTCGTTTTCAGTGGTTGTCGTAACGATTTTACAAGAATCGTGAATAGACCAATGAAAGCGGCTGCGCCAAAAACCGTAGCCGAGAACACGGCAAAATCCTCTTTGGCGATGTACGCATCCCTAAAGTAATTGAGACTTACGTCTATTAGACCTGAGCCTAAAAATACCAAAATCGGAAGTAAAATTGATGTCTTTTTCAATTCGCCTGTCTTTGCTTTCACCGAAGCAAAATATACCGCAGTCAAGGCCATTACAATTCCAATGACCTTGACAGTTCCGAGTGCTTCCTTGTAAAAGAGGATGCCCACCAAAACGGGGATTACCAAAGACATTTTAGTGGCGACCGATGCCACTGATACTCCTACTTTTTGAGCCGTGGCAGCCATGAGGTTGAATACGACAATGAAAAGACCCCCCAACGCAAAAGTTCCCCAGAACCATGGTAGTTCAGGTATGGTTGTTAGGTCGACCGTGCCATCGTATAGTAAAAGTCCAACAGTACAGGCCACAACATAATTGGTAATGATGGCAAAAAGTGTTTGAACCTTATAGGTATCGAAGAGCTTAAAAATGACAAATATCAAGCTTGAGAAAAGTACGCTCAGGGCTAAATCTATCATATTACGATAACTGGTTTTACAGGGTCAAGTAAAGTGCATCCCCATTCTTTTGGAATTAGCTGGTGTAGACCCAATAAAATGATCTTATGCATTTCTATAGATCGTTAGCGCATCAGAATTTATTTTCCTCATATATTGAACCGTACCTTTAAAGGAAGGCCCCTTGGTCCCGGAATCAAAAACTACAGGGCTCGAAAATACTCGGGCTTCGTCCCAAAGGTCAATATCGATAAAACTCTGCAGAGTTTGTGTTCCGCCCTCAACCAATATACTGCTAACCTTTCGTTGGTAAAGAATAGTCACTATCTGTGGCACCAAATTTTTTGAGTAATCGAGGACTTTATAGTCTATACCGTTCACGTAAGCCGCACTATCTGTAATTTCAGTAAATACGAGGGTGGGTATGCTGCCGTCAAGAACATTATAGGTCGATGGCGTTTTAAGCTGTCTGTCTATGAACACGCGCAATGGATGTTCTCCTTCCCATGTCCTCGCATTAAGTCGCGGATTGTCTAGCAACACAGTTCTGGTTCCTACCAGAATGGCCTGTTCCTCAGTACGCCATTTATGAACCAGTTGCCGGGAGTTGGTATTGGTGATCCAAAACGGTTTGGGAGTCATTTCCGTCCCTTGGTCATTTAGGTTTCGATTTTCATGATTGGGAGCAATAAAACCATCAGCTGTTTCGGCCCATTTTAAAATAACATAAGGCCGTTCTTTTTCTTGGTAGGTCAAAAACCTTCTGTGGTGTTCACGGCAAGCCTCATGCATGACGCCAACAGTTACCGTACAGCCAGCACGCTCTAATTTTTCAATGCCCGTTCCAGATACCTGAGGGTTTGGATCCGTAATACCCACTACAACCTTTGGAATTTCATGCTCCAGAATCAGGTCTACGCAGGGAGGTGTTTTTCCGTGATGGGAACATGGTTCCAAAGTGACATAAAGTGTGGCATAAGGTAAAAGTGCTTTATCACGTACCGAATTAATTGCATTCACCTCGGCATGCGGTCCGCCATACGGACTCGTAAATCCTTCACCGATAATACATCCATTATGAACAATTACACATCCGACCATAGGATTGGGAAAGCTAGTCCCCAATGCATTTTTTGCCAGGTGAATGGCTCTGGTCATGAAGGTGCAATGTTCTTTCAATTTATTTTATTTGAATCTCTTCGATGTGATCTATAGGATACGACGAATTATAGCCTGCCACTTTGTAACCCAATTCCCCTTTGAATCGTACGACTACTTTTCTATCGAGGAATTGTTTTAAGAGTGAGCCAAGTAGGTTGTTGTCCTCGCGACCCAATAATTTGGAGGTGTCAAAATTTACCGATAAGGGCACTGTAAATTCATCTTGAGCGGGTACTTTAAACTCTTCTGTCGAAACATTGGCGACCAAATGATCATCAACAAAAACATCGATGTTATCGGTACGTAGGGTGCCGCCCAAATGGTTATGATTTAAGAAAATGGCATCGGCCTTTAGGGCAATGTTTTTTAGGTCTGCATGAACCACATCTACTTTATCGATCCTTAAAAATTCAGGTTTTTCAGTCAATTTGCAACTACTTATAAAGAATAATAGTGCAAAGGGTAGCATTAGTTTTCTCATATCAGAAAGAGATGAAATTAGTGTATATTCACTCCGCAAAAATAGCGTATTAAAAACTTCTTGTTACCGTTGTTCCATCGTCGCAATGTTATTAAAAGAAATCAGATCTATATTCCATAAAGAACTAGACACTTTATACCCTAAAGAGGAAGTGGATAGTTTCTTATACCTGCTGATTGAAGAAGTACTTGGCTTAGAACGATTTATATTGGCAGTACAGCCACAATTTGTCGTTTCAAAAGACAAGGAACAGCCTTTGTTCGAAGCCTTGGCCGGATTACGAATGCAGCGGCCCATTCAGTATATTTTGGGCAAGACCGAGTTTATGGGTTTGAACTTTGAAGTAAATGAAAATGTTCTGATACCACGGCCGGAAACGGAAGAATTGGTGCAATGGATTTTAGAAGAGCATGCAAGTTCGAAAGATGAAAAATTAGGTGCGAAAGCTGCCGATTCCGATTTTCTAATATTGGATATCGGAACGGGTAGTGGTTGTATCGCAATTTCAATTGCAAAAAATATCCCCAATGCACACATTTTTGGATTGGACGTTTCCGATCAGGCTTTAGAGGTGGCACTAAAAAATGCCGCTATGAACAAGGTCGACATTCAGTGGGTAGAGGGCGACATTTTGAATCAGACCAATTTGAATGAAAGATTCGATATCATCGTATCGAACCCCCCTTACGTTAGAGAAATGGAGAAGACAGGGATGAATCAAAATGTCCTGAACAACGAACCGGGATTAGCTCTGTTCGTATCAGATGATGACCCCTTGGTATTTTATAGGTCTATCATACATTTTGCAGTGGAGAATTTGAACCCTGGTGGGCATCTTTATTTAGAAATCAATCAATATTTAGGAAAAGAAATGCGACTTCTTTTGCAAGAACATAATTTTTCTGAAATTGAACTCCGAAAAGACATTTTTGGAAACGAGCGTATGCTCAAAGGAATGGTACCCCTATAATATGAAAAGCATAGTTGTATTTTGCGGTAGTAGCAAAGGTAACGACCCTTTGGTGTTGACACAGGCCAGAGCACTGGGTCAAACACTTGCCGAACGACAAATTGATTTGGTGTATGGGGGGGCGAAAATTGGGGTGATGGGCGCAGTAGCCCAGGGAGCTTTAGACACAGGTGGAGTAGTTATAGGTGTAATTCCCGATTTTTTGAAGGTTAAGGAAGTAGTTCATTCTGGGCTCACTGAATTGATCATCACCCAAAATATGCATGAGCGTAAATTAAAAATGCATGAGCTTTCGGATGGCATAATTACCTTGCCCGGGGGTTTTGGTACACTTGAAGAGCTGTTTGAAATGCTGACCTGGGGTCAGTTGGGGTTGCACCAATATCCCATAGGCCTTTTGAACACCAATGGATTTTATGATAGCTTGCTCGAACTTTTAAAAAGAATGGTTGCCCAGGGCTTCTTAAAACAAGAAAATTTCGAAATGATTTTGGTGGATGAAACCGTAGATGGATTGCTTCAAAAAATGGAGGCGTATAAGCCCTTGCCGTTACCCAAATGGATAAAAAAAGACCAGGTTTAAATGTCCCTTAATTCGTAGAATGAAAGAACAAATAGAAACTCTTCGCAATGAGCTCAGGCAGCATAATTACAATTATTATGTTATGGACAAGCCTACCATTTCAGATTATGATTTTGACATGAAATTGAAGGAGCTCCAAAAATTGGAAGAACAGTTTCCCGAATATCACGACCCTACTTCCCCGACATTGCGTGTGGGCGGAACCGTGACCAAAAACTTTAATACAGTCGTGCACAACCAGCGCATGTATTCCTTGGATAATTCGTACTCGAAAGACGATCTGGAAGACTGGGAAAAACGAATACAAAGAATTTTAGGGGATGCGAAAGTCGAATTTACCTGTGAGTTAAAATATGATGGAGCATCTATAAACCTCACTTATGAAGAGGGGCGATTGATTCGTGCGGTTACCCGCGGGGATGGTACACAGGGCGACGAGGTAACCACGAATATTAAGACGATCAATTCAGTGCCTTTGCAGTTAAAAGGAGATTATCCGCCTAAATTTGATATACGAGGGGAAATCGTCTTACCCTTCGAGGGTTTTGCCAAAATGAACGCCCAACGCATTGAGAATGGCGAGGAACCGTATATGAACCCCAGAAATACAGCTTCAGGGAGTTTAAAATTGCAAGATAGTGCCTTGGTTGCCCAACGCCCCTTAGATTGTTTGTTATATGGCATTGTAGGTCGGGATATCGGGATAGAATCACAATGGCAGATGCTTCAAAAGGCTAGGGATTGGGGTTTTAAAGTACCATCAGTAGCCAAGCTCTGTAAAACTACAGACGAGGTTATGGCATTCGTTGAGCACTGGGATGTGCACCGTCATGACCTGCCATATGAAACAGATGGGGTTGTCATTAAGGTCAACAACCTTCAGCAACAAGAGGAACTAGGGCATACTTCAAAATCGCCAAGATGGGCGATGGCTTACAAGTTTAAAGCCGAGCAGGTCTCAACCGTGCTAAATGAGATCACGTATCAGGTTGGGCGAACTGGGGCCATTACCCCGGTAGCGAACCTTGAACCTGTGTTGTTGGCCGGTACAACAGTTAAAAGGGCCTCACTGCATAATGCCGACCAAATTGCCAAATTCGATATCAGGGAAGGTGATACGGTTTATGTCGAAAAAGGCGGTGAGATCATACCCAAGATAATGGGGGTAGATTTTAGCAAGCGCCCTGCAAGTTCTGAACCCACAAGGTATATAGAACAATGTCCCGAATGCCATACTTCGCTGATTCGCTCCGAAGGTGATGCCAAACATTATTGTACAAATTATTATGGTTGCCCCACGCAAATTACAGGACGTATTCAACATTATATTTCAAGAAAAGCGATGGATATCGAAGGCATGGGAAGCGAGACCGTAACCCTACTTTTTAAGGAAGGGTTGATAACCAATTATGCCGATTTATACAGGTTGACCAAAGAACAGGTTATGCCCTTGGAACGTATGGCGGAAAAGTCGGCCGAAAATTTGATCGAGGGGGTTGCAGAGTCTACCAAGATTCCTTTTGAACGCGTATTGTTCGCATTGGGCATTCGCTTTGTCGGGGAGACAGTGGCTAAAAAGTTGGCAAAGGCCTATAAGAATATCGATGCCCTTATGAATGCCAGTGAAGAGGAACTCATAAGCGTTGATGAAATAGGGGAGCGGATAGCACAATCCGTAGTTGAGTTTTTTCGCAATGATACCAATAGGATTATAATTGAACGTCTTAAGGCATACGGACTACAATTTTCACTTTCGGAAGAGCAGCTCGAAAATCAAACCGATATTATAAAAGGGATGACTATTGTTGTGTCAGGAGTTTTTGAAACGATGAGTAGAGATGAATTAAAGAAACTTATCGAGAATAATGGGGGCAAGGTAGGTTCAAGTATTTCCTCCAAAACCACTTATTTGGTCGCGGGGGATAAAATGGGTCCAAGCAAACGAACCAAGGCCGAAAAACTAGGAGTGCCCATTATTTCTGAGCAAGATTTCTTAAGTATGCTGTAATCAAAAGTAAACTCAAATAGGTCATGATTACCAACACCACCAAGCGTTTTTGGTTTGCCTTATTAACGAGCATCGCCTTTTTGGTGCGCGATAGGCGTATGCGCAAATGGTTTTGGATTCCACTGGTAGTGGTAGGTATTGGTTTTTTGTTGCCTCAGCATATGATCATACCGGTTAAAGACGCTACTACAAAAAGTTGGGATGAAAAATCGTTCTGGGCGTACCCATGGGGTACCTCAATAACACATAAGGGCATAGATATTTTTGCCGAGAAGGGTACCGATGTACTTTCAGCAACCCATGGCATTGTCATCTATACCTTTGAAGGCGGAAAAGGAGGGAAGTCTGTTATGGTCCTAGGACCCAAATGGCGTTTTCACTACTATGCACATTTAGACGAGATCAACGCTTTTACATTTCAACCGTTAAGACGCGGCACCATCATAGGAACTGTCGGTGATACTGGCAATGCCAAAGGAAAACCCCCTCATTTGCATTATGCCATGACCACGCCGTTTCCTTATCCAAATTTATACGATGATGTCTCGGTTCAAGGTTGGAAAAGAATGTTCCATTTGAACCCCGACATTTGGTTACGGTAAAATTGTACATGATGAAATTGCCAATTGATTATGCTGATTTTGCAAAAACACTCGAACTTGATGTCCCGCCTCAAGATTGGCCAGATGGTTTAAAGGCCGTTTGGCATGATGCAAATGGCAATTGGAATGCAGCCCATGAAATTGCAGATGCCATGACCAATGTTGCCGGATTATGGATACATG
>CALIJE010000114.1 GCA_938017825.1 uncultured Flavobacteriaceae bacterium | reverse complement strand
TTCAACCAAGGTAAAAATGGTCTGGGCATGAACCGATCGGTGCGACACTTTAGGGGTAAAACCAGCATCCTCACAAATGCTCATTACCTTATCAAAATACAAGGGGCTATAATCTTGCGAAAATAAAATAAAGCGCTCCTCTTTTAATTGCTGCATGCCTTTAAACGATTTCTCGTGCAAGCTATGATCTTTTGGCAAGACCACAGAAAAGGTGTCCTTAAAAACGGGGCAAATGTTCATTTCTTTGGGAACACGAGACAAACGAACGAAACCGATATCTACCTTGTCTTTCATAACGGCATCTACCTGGGCATGGTTCGATAGTTCGTCTAGGCTGGTTTTGATATTGGGATAGGCATCACGAAGCTTCACGAGCAAGTTGGGCACAACACCCTGCATAGCCGAGCCTAGGAAGCCTATACGTAGTTCTCCGGCATTGCCTTCATTGATCAATGACAACTGTTTCTTGGTCAGCTCAAGATGGTTTAGTAGAAATTCTAGCTCTCCCATTAAATATACCCCTGCCGGGGTGAGGGATACCTTTCTTTTGCTTCGAACGAATAATTGGGCGTTCAATAATTCTTCCATTTGCTTTATTTGCCGACTTAAACCTGGTTGGGAAATAAAAAGTCGTTCGGCGGCCTTTCTAAAGTGTAATTCGGTGGCGACAGCCATAAAGTAATGGAAATGCCGCAATTCTAATTGATAACTCATGGTTATTAACTCTTAACCTAATTGATATTGGTAATTATCAAACATAAACAATACATTTATAACATCAAAACTTGCGTATATGGTCACTACTTCAAAATCATTTCAACTGGGCAAAGATTGGCTCACAGCCAGCATTGCCCTTGCCATTGCCGATGGGCGAACAATACCCCTGATCGCCGAAGATACTAGGGCAAACGTTAGGGAAAGTGCACAAGTCGTCGACCGAATAGTTGACAAAGGCGAAGCCGTTTATGGAATCAATACGGGCTTTGGTCCCCTGTGCACGACCAAAATTTCAAAGGAAGAGACTCAAATTTTACAGACCAATATCCTGCAGAGTCATAGTGTAGGAGTTGGCAATCCAATAGATGCGACCCTTGCCAAATTGATGCTTATCTTAAAGGCACAAGCACTTGCAAAAGGGTATTCTGGAATAAGGGAAACCACTTTAGACAGGATCGTTTGGCATATAGAAAACGATGCGATTCCGATTGTACCAGCACAAGGTTCGGTCGGAGCTTCAGGAGATTTGGCACCTTTGTCCCATTTATTCCTGCCATTGATCGGGTTAGGTAGAGTGACTTACGGTGGCCAAACCTATGAGACCTCGGCCTTCTTTAAAAAAGTTGGCTTGCAACCTTTAGAACTAGGCCCAAAAGAAGGTTTGGCCTTGATCAATGGCACGCAATTCATAGCCGCACATGCCGTAAAGGTGGTGGCCGAACTTCATTCCGTACTGGCCCAGGCCGATGTCATCGGTGCCATGATGATCGAAGGGCTGCAAGGTTCGGTAAAACCATTTTACAACGAACTGCATGCCCTGCGCCCGTTCAAGGGAAATGTACATGTGGCCAAAAGGGTTAAGCGGTTACTGAAAGGTTCTGAAATCATGGAAGACCATGCCGATTGTGAACGAGTGCAAGACCCCTACTCTTTGCGTTGCATACCTCAGGTTCATGGGGCGTCTAGAAATGCCTGGTTGCACTTAAAGGAACTGCTGGAAGTTGAGCTGAACTCGGTCACGGACAACCCCGTTATCATCAACGAGGAACTGACCATTAGCGGCGGCAACTTTCATGGCCAGCCGTTGGCCATGGCCCTGGACTATGCTTGCCTATCAGCATCGGAACTTGGCAATATTTCCGATCGAAGAATTTATCTGGCGCTAGAGGGCAACAGTCCTGGAGTTCCCAAATTGCTCATGAACGATACCGGTATCAATTCGGGGTATATGATTTTACAGTATACCACTGCCGCATTGGCGAGTGAAAATAAGGGCCTTTGTTTTCCATCGAGCGCGGATAGCATACCCACTTCCTTGGGTCAGGAAGACCATGTAAGTATGGGTTCCATTAGCGGGCGCAAGGCGTTACAGGTATTGGGGAATGTGAAAAAAATATTGGCCATTGAATTGCTTACCGCAGCCCAGGCCTTTGAGTTTAGAAAACCAATGAAATCTGGAGTTTTTTTGGATGAAATTCATAAAGAAATTCGGAAAAAAGTCGCCTTTGCGGAAAAAGACCGCGTCTTTGCCGATGATATTGAAATCGGCATCCAGTTGGTAGAAGAGGAATTTGTTCTAGACATCATAGAAAAAGTCAGAAAGCAAAAAGGAATATCTTTGAATACCACCCATTCAGGGGAATTTGAGAATTATTAAAAAGTAGGTGTCCACAAATTAATTCAGAACAGCAAACAAGCATGCAAAATTTCAAATATATAGGTCCGTTTAAGCAATTGCTTCCTATGACCGGTTTACCCGTCAAAGGAGCGCTTTTGGACACCCAGCTTTCTATTATCGAAAACGCAGGAATACTGGTGCGAGACGACCAAATTTTCCAGGTAGGTGTGTATGAGGATTTGCTAGAGGAAGCCAAAAACCACAAAGCGGAAATATTTCGGCTGGAAGGAAATCATGTAGGTCTTCCCGGCCTTATCGACTCGCACACCCATATCTGCTTTGGTGGCAGCAGGGCCAATGATTATGCTTTGCGCAATTCCGGAAAGTCGTACTTAGAGATAGCCAAGGCGGGTGGCGGAATTTGGGATACCGTGACCCAAACAAGAAAAGCAAGTAAGGAAGAACTGATCAAGCGAACCACAAAACTCGCCAATCGACATTTAAAAAACGGGGTGACCACCATTGAAGTAAAAAGTGGCTATGGCCTTTCGGTCGATGAGGAATTGAAAATGCTACGGGCCATTAGGGACACCGATTCTCAGGTTTCGGCCGATTTGATCGCAACATGTTTGGCCGCCCATATGCTTCCAAAAGATTATAATGGCAGCCACGAAGCCTACCTCTACGAAATAGGTGAAAAACTTTTTCCCGTACTGCGAAAGGAAGGTCTCGCAAACCGTATTGATGCCTTTGTGGAAGAAAGTGCATTTTCGGCAGTCCAAATCGCTCCCTATTTTGAAAAAGCAAGGCAGATGAACTTTGACATTACCGTTCATGCCGATCAATTTTCCACGTCTGGAAGTCAGGTTGCAGTTGATTTTGGTGCGGTAAGTGCAGACCATTTAGAGGCGAGTAGCGAAAAGGAAATCCAACTTTTGGCCAATAGCGATGTGGTGGCCACTGCCCTACCGGGTGCTTCCTTAGGTTTGGGGTGCGCCTTTACGCCAGCACGAAAAATTCTGGACGCCGGTGGTGCTTTGGCCATTGCCAGCGACCATAATCCTGGATCTGCCCCAATGGGAGACTTGCTGACGCAAGCCGCCGTATTGGGCACTTTTGAAAAACTGTCGAATGCCGAAGTTTTAGCCGGTATGACGGTCCGTGCGGCCGCGGCCCTTAAATTGAATGACAGGGGGCAATTGGCAGCAGGTTATAAGGCAGACTTTATTGCGTTCCATACCGACAATTATCAAGAAATTTTATACAATCAAGGCAATTTCAAACCTTGTGTGATATGGAAAAATGGAGCGGTGGCCTTTGATAAGCACAAGCATTAGAAAAGCGCAACATGAACTTTGAACAACAAATACTACAAGGCATTCCTGCGGAACTTCCTCCAAAAAAGGAGTATATCCAGCATTCAAATCATGCCCCAAAACGTAAAGACATACTCTCCTCGGAAGAAAAGAAATTGGCCATTCGGAACGCCTTACGTTATTTTCCAAAGTCATGGCATGCCGATTTGATTCCTGAATTTAGGCACGAATTGATCAACTACGGCCGCATTTATATGCATCGCTTCAAGCCCGACTATGCTATGTATGCCAGACCCATTTCAGCATATCCTGCAAAAACCCAACAGGCCGCTGGAATCATGTTGATGATCCAAAACAATTTAGATCCGGCGGTAGCCCAGCACCCAGATGAATTGATTACCTACGGGGGGAATGGGGCCGTATTTCAAAACTGGGCGCAGTACCTGCTATGCATGCAATACTTGGCAACCATGACCGAGGAACAAACGCTACATGTCTATTCTGGGCATCCGATGGGTTTATTTCCATCCTCCAAGGAAGCCCCACGGGTCGTGGTAACGAATGGCATGATGATTCCCAATTATTCGAAGCCAGATGATTGGGAAAAGTATAATGCATTGGGGGTAACCCAATACGGACAAATGACCGCAGGTTCGTACATGTATATAGGGCCTCAAGGCATTGTTCACGGCACCGCGATAACGGTAATGAACGCGTTCCGAAAAGTACTTGCCAAAGATGAAACGCCAGCCGGAAAAATATTTCTCACGGCCGGACTTGGTGGCATGAGCGGCGCACAACCAAAGGCCGGAAATATTGCAGGCTGTATAACCATTTGTGCCGAGGTAAATACGGTGGCCGCTCAAAAAAGACATGAACAAGGTTGGGTCGACGAGCTCATAGATGATATGGACGACTTAGTAAATCGCACAAAACTGGCTGTTCAAAACAAGGAAATCGTGTCTTTGGCATTTATTGGAAACATTGTAGACGTATGGGAACGATTTGATCTAGAGGACATATTCATTCATTTGGGTTCGGATCAAACATCCCTGCACAATCCTTGGGCCGGGGGGTATTACCCAGTGGATGTTTCGTTCCATGAGGCGAATACCATGATGAGCGCACATCCGGAACGTTTCAAGGAAACAGTTCAAGAATCGCTTCGGCGCCATGCAAAAGCGATAAATAGACACACGGACAAAGGCACATATTTCTTTGATTATGGCAATGCTTTTCTGCTCGAAGCCTCTCGGGCGGGAGCGGATATCATGGCCGAGAACAACCTGGATTTTAAATACCCATCTTATGTTCAAGATATTTTGGGGCCAATGTGTTTTGACTACGGTTTCGGGCCTTTTCGTTGGGTATGTACCTCCGGCAAGCCTGAAGATCTTAGAAAAACCGATGCTATTGCCTTGACTGTTCTGGAAGAAATAAAGGCGCAGGCCCCCGAACAGATTCAACAACAAATGCAAGACAATATTACTTGGATTCGCGAGGCCGAAAAAAACAAACTTGTTGTAGGCTCTCAAGCGCGGATACTTTATGCAGATGCTGAAGGGCGCGCAAAAATTGCGGAAGCTTTCAATGCGGCGATCAAAACCAAAGATCTATCGGCCCCGGTCGTTCTAGGACGCGACCACCATGATGTTAGCGGAACGGATTCCCCGTTTCGAGAAACGAGCAATATTTATGACGGCAGTAAGTTCACGGCAGATATGGCCATCCATAATGTGATCGGTGACAGCTTTCGGGGAGCCACATGGGTGAGCATTCACAATGGTGGCGGAGTTGGCTGGGGCGAGGTTATGAACGGAGGCTTCGGAATGGTTCTGGATGGATCGGCCGAAGCCTCGAAACGATTAAAAAATATGCTGTTTTATGATGTAAATAACGGCATTTCTAGGCGTAGCTGGGCCAGAAACAATGAAGCACTTTTTGCCATAAAAAGAGAAATGCAGCGCACACCTCAGCTCAAAGTTACTTTGCCAAACGTTGTGGACGATGAATTGTTGGAAAACCTGTTTGACTAAATTATGAACAATTATAAAGAAACGGACGTGACCCTATGGACTGGTCGTAAATCGGGCCAACAACTCTATTTGCACGAGAAGGTAGAATTCTCAAATCTGGCCTCGAAAACACCAATAACACCTTCAAAAAAGAGTTTCGCCCTTTTAGGCTATTGCTGTGACGATGGTGTTCAAAGAAATCAGGGCCGAATAGGCGCGGCAAATGGTCCGGATGCCATTCGAAGGCAATTGGCCAAAATGCCGAACCATCTTAAAGATGAAACTGCCCTTTTCGATCTTGGCTCGGTCTATTGTCTCGATGGGAATATGGAAATGACCCAAGAACAATTGGCCGATAGCGTTACCAAACTTTTGGAACAAAAGAGCATTGGCATTTTGCTTGGTGGCGGGCACGACATAGCATATGGGCATTACAATGGCATTAAAAATCATTTGGGCTCAAACGCCAGGCTCGGCATTATAAATTTCGATGCACATTTTGATTTGCGTTCTAATGAGAATGGCAACAATTCGGGCACTCCATTTTACCAAATTGCCCAAGATTGCAAAAAAAACGGTTCAGACTTTCGGTATTTGTGCTTGGGAATTCGCCAGAATGCAAACGATAAGGTACTATTTGAAACTGCTCAAAACTTAGGGGTAACTTATCTCGAAAACATAGAATTCGATACTAGTAGAACCGAACATGTTCTTAAGATGGTTGCCGACTTTCTCGACACCCTAGACCAGGTATATGTGACCATTGATCTAGATGGTTTTTCTTCCGCTTTTGCCCCTGGGGTAAGCGCAGCCTCGCCCATGGGATTTAGCCCAACTATTGTTTTGCGTACACTTCAATTCATTATCGATTCCCAAAAATTGATTGGCATGGATATTGCTGAGATGAATCCGGAATATGATGTGGATGACCAAACGGCAAAATTGGCTGCCAGTCTCGTACATTTCGTTATGCACGGTATTTGAAAACCTGCCTTTACAAATCTTCGGCAGGGGCAATCGCCGAAAAATAGGCGTCAAATTCATGAATTTGTGCCGTTCGTCGTAAGCTTTTACCTATTATCGAGAAAGTGTACTAAAATAGTCCTTCACGTCCTATTTTGCGAATGGTATAATCGGTGTTTCATATTTTTTCATCGGTTATCGGGCATTTAACCAATGCAGCGAGTCCTAATCAATTCAACCAAATACCCGAAAATGGAAAGAACACGTTCTAAAGCCAAAGTTGCAAAAGCGGTGGAAAGTTGGAAGCGTTTACAAAAAGAACGGCTTAAAGAGACACAAAAATTCATTACCCCTAAACTTGAAAAAATCGAGGATAGGAAAGAAGATTCTCAAGATCCCCCTTTAAAAGACATTGCCTAAAGTTAATCCCGCTTTTATAGCGGGATTTTTTATTTCCTAAACCCCACAAAGCTACATACAAAAAAAGCCTTCCAATTTTGGAAAGCCTTTCATTGGCTCGAAAAAATTCGAGACACAACACAACACTGCAAAGATAGCAAAGGTTTTTGATTAAACGATCGGCCTAGGATGAAACTTTTAGTCACCCCTAGCCATTCGTCGAAGAAAAACAAAGCATATCGACACCTCATTTTGCGGCTCTACTGACCAAATACCTTAAAACCGGATAAGTCAACGTACCATTGCTTCTCATCGAATTTTGATACGCCATATCCAATTACCAAATGTCATACCATACCCCGCACTAACTTTGGCCCTGATTCCGCTATTTCCCCAATAGCAAAAGAAACTTAACCATGGTAAAAAAGTTCGTTGTTCCATTGTTTTTCGTGCTCCTCAGCTCGTCTTGTCAAAAAGAGGAATTGATCGATTATATCCCAACTCAAACCGAGATGGTGACCCCTGAACCCGATTCGGACAATTCAAACCCCGAGCCTGAAAAGGAAATCTCTAATCCTATATTGCATTGGGTATCCCAACAGCAATCTACGAGCGGGCTGCTTGCCAGCTCTGAATATTTAGATTTCGTCTCACTTTACGATAATGCATTAGCGGCTATACTCCTTACCAAAAATGAAGAATTGAGCAAGGCAGAACGCATCCTAGACTTTTTTGATTCGCGAACACAAAGCGAACTAGAATCGGGCACCGGTGGTTTCTATCAGTTCAGAAATTCGGTGGGCGAAAATGGAAGTCGCAGATGGCTGGGAGATAATGCCTGGTTACTCATTGCCATACGACACTACCATCAGGCCAGCGGTTCTGAAAAATACAGCGAAATGGCCCTTAAAATTGAAAATTGGATTCGATCTCAACAAGATGAGGACGGGGGACTTTTAGGCGGTTATAATGAGGATGGCTCGGTGATTCCGAAGGTGACCGAGGGCATTATTACGGCCTTCAATGCCGTTCCCGGTTATGATGATTTTCACAAAAACATCTTGAACTATTTACAAACCAATAGGTGGGACAGTGCCATTCAAAACCTCACCGCCTGGCCAGAAAATGAAACCTACACCAATGCGCTCGATATATTTGCTTTGAGTCAAAGTATATTTGAAGGATTCCCTAAATCAAGTTTATCCATAGCAGACGAGCTATTTCTGACGTCACAACCTATGACCGTAACAGGTGAACTTATTACGGGGTACTGTTTCGACGAGGACAAAGATGTAATTTGGTTAGAGGGTAGTGCCCAAATGGCCATTGCTTTTAAGGCTGTCGGCAATATCGCACAGTATGAACTGGTCATGGAACAACTCGAAAAGACCTTTATTCAAAGCTATATAACATCCAATGCAAAAGGGATACCCTATACGACCAATCATGGCACCAATTACGGGGCCACTGTTCTATGGGACCATGCAGACATTACCCCTGCCCTTTCATCTACCATTTGGTATAGCTTTGCCAAAATGGATTTCAATCCTTTGGTTTTGGGTAAGGAAAAGAACATTCCATCAGCGGATAAATTCTGGTCTGTGTATTAAGTCAATAACAACCACTTAGTAGGTTTCCTTGATCCACTTGTATGGTTTTCGTTTGATCCACATACCCCGCGTAAAATCTGGAAAATCTTGTGGTTCCCCATTGTTTGCAATTGAAATTTCCGATAAGGGGGTAACCGCGCTCCAAGCTGCGGCATCATATGCATCCAACGGTGGTGCTATATTTGCTTTGGCAGATTCTACAAAAGAATTCAGTACAAAGAAGTCCATTCCGCCATGGCCGGCATCAAGGGCATACTCCCCGTATTTTTGCCAGAGCGGATGATCGTATTTCTTAAGCCATTCCGTATCGGCATCCCACCTATGGGCTTGCTCGGATTGACCTTCAACATAGATTCTGCTTCCGTCGTTTTCCCACAAACCATTGGCGCCTTGTACCCTGAATCCTAACGAATAAGGTCTTGGAAGGTTGCAATCGTGGGTAATGATGATCGTTTCCCCACTGGCTGTATCTATGGTAGTGGTGATCACGTCGCCTTGTTTGAATTTGACCTTAGCGTTCGGGTGATCTTCGCCCCCTACGTCAACTACATAGTTATGAAGCCCTATGGCCTTTGTCGCATGGGAGGTCATCGAAACAAAACGATTGCCCCTATTTATATCGGCCATCACAGCAATTGGACCCAGACCGTGGGTTGGATATACATCCGCGTTTCGTTTAACGGAATGTTCTGTGCGCCATTTCGACTCTGAAATTCCTTTTTCACCAAACTCTACGCCTTTGCCATAAGCTGTTTTGCCATCGTTAAATTTTACATGGCGAAGGTCGTGCTGGTATCCACATCTAAAATGAACCAATTCGCCAAAAACGTTCTGTTTTACCATATTCAAAACGGCCATGATATCCCTACGATAATTCACGTTCTCCAAAATCATCATATGTGTTCCAGTCTGCTCGTGGGTATTCACCAAATCCCAGCATTCTTCCATGGTGTTTGATGCTGAAACTTCAACACCGGCATATTTTCCTGCCTTCATGGCATCAACTGTCATTCGGGTGTGCCAAAGCCACGGCGTTGAGATGATCACGGCATCAACTTCCTTCAACTCCAACAGATTTCTATAATCCAGATCGTTTTTTCCAAAGGTTTTTGGCACTTTGCCTCCGGCCTTGGAAATCAGATCTTTGACCAAGGTTATCCTACTGGGGTCAACATCACAGACGGCGGTAACGTTCACATCCTTTCGAAGCAAGAGGTTTTGAAGATGATTTGTTCCACGAAGTCCGACACCGATAAGACCCACATTCAATTTGCTATTTTGACCGGTATCGAACATACTATAGGTAAGGTTTGGCGCTATGGCGGTGCCTGCACCGATTAATGCTGATTTTTGGATAAATTTTCGTCTGGTGCTCATAGGCTGCTTATTTTGAATGAATTTGAAATACGATAGTTCATCGCATACCGTTAAAATATAAAATTCTCCATTCTTTTGGTTTTTTATGGATGATTTTATGGGAAACCAAGGTGGCGACAGCCGCTAATTTGAATCAAAAAACTACTTTTGCAACATAAATTTAATTTAGATGACATTATTATTGATGGCCGCGGGAAGCGGAAGCCGCTACGGAAAACTGAAACAATTTGACGATTTGGGTCCAAATGGAGAGTTCTTAATGGAATTCGCCATGTACGATGCCATTAAAAACGGATTCGACCATATCGTGGTCATTACCAAAAAAGACAACGTATCGTTCTTGCAGGAACATCTCGAAGACAGGTTGCCCGAAACGGTAAAGCTGGATGTATTGGCGCAGGAAATAACCGACCTGCCCCATGGAGTTATTTTTGACGGGGAACGACCGAAGCCTTGGGGAACAGCCCATGCTGTTTGGACCGCAAGAAATGTTATCGACAAGCCATTCTGCGTAATCAACGCTGATGATTTTTACGGACAATCGGCTTACGCCAATGCCGCTAAATTCATCAAGGAATACCCGCAAGAAGACCACTATGCCTTAGTAGGTTACACCTTAAAAGATACCCTTTCCGAGCATGGTTCTGTATCTAGAGGTGTATGTATGACCGATGGCGATAATCTTATTTCGGTAGATGAACGCTTAAAATTATCGCAAGAAGGCGATATGGTAATCGATGCGGATTCAGGTATGGAATATACAGGAGACGAATTGGCCAGTATGAATTTTTGGGTATGCCGCCCATCTATTTTCGATGTCATCGAAACAGAATTTCGAGAATTCTTGGAAGATGACCATATGATCAAGACCAGTGAGCTTTATATTCCGAAAACCATACAGAATTTGTTGCAGGCTGGGGAAGCCAAGGTAAAAGTGGTCCCTTCCCAAGACAGTTGGTTCGGTGTTACCTACGCCAGTGACCGGGAGGTTGCCGTTGAAAGCCTACAACAAAAAACCAACGAGGGGCAGTATGTCTCTCCCCTATGGCAGTAGGGCGTTATAGCGACCAGGAGCTCAACCTCATCATGAGGCATTTTGCTGTTTCCGATAGTTCTTTCGATTTTAATCCTATGACAAGTGGCTTGATCAATGACACTTTTTTGGTATTGAGCTCGAATACCCCCCTTTATGTGCTACAGCGCATTAATCATGAGGTTTTTCAAAATGTCTCCGGACTTATGGACAATATGTGCAGAACATTGTCTGTCCTAAAGTCGGAAGGATATACCCAACTGAACCTGATCAAGACAACAACAGAAAACTACTTTCACACCTCCGGAGCGGATGCAATTGGACATTGGAGGCTTATGGAATTTATTGAGGATACACGAACGTATAATACGGCCCCAAATACCACCATTGCTTTTGAAGCGGGGCGTATAATCGGTCTGTTTCATTTGCTTTTAGCACAGACTGACCCTGATGAATTTGTTGAAACCATAGCTCGGTTTCATGATCTGTCGTATCGGGACCAGCAATTTCAAAACGCCTTAAAAAGTGCAGAATCGGAACGCATGGCTTTGGCCGCTCCGGCCAGTTCCTTTGCTCAAGAAACGCTTCTGCTGCTTCGTTCGCTAAAAGCACAAGAACTTCCTATTCGCGTGTGCCACAACGATACCAAACTCAACAATATCTTGTTTTCCAAAAAGACCGATAAGGCATTTTGCCTTATTGATTTAGACACGCTAATGCCGGGATACTTCCTTTATGACTTTGGTGATGCGGTTCGTACGATCGCCAATACCGCAGTAGAAGATGAGACAAACCATGAAAAAATTACGTTCGATCAAGACAGGTTCAAAGCGTTCCTTGAAGGTTTGGCCCGCCATGGGCAATTCCTCACGAAAAACGAACGAAACACTTTGTCAATAGGAATCGTCTTAATGCCCTTTTTGCATGGCTTAAGGGCCTTGACAGACTATTTGGAAAATGACACCTACTACAAGGTCTCCTACCACAATCAAAACCTGGATCGTGCCCAAAGTCTATTTGCATTCACTAAAAAGGCCTTGGGTGCACAGGAAGATATAAAAGCACTTATCGCGGATATCTTAGGCACCTGAGTTGTGCATATCAATGTCTTACGATAAAAGGTTCAACCGAAACTAACCGGCATCTGAAATCTTCTCCTCGATTATGATCATTCTAACCTCATTGTCTCCAATGTTCTCTAAATCGTGGGTCGTTTCTTCCTTAGCATGTTCCAAATAACGCGTACCGCCTTTGTCAATGCGAATTAGCGCGACCTGACCATTAATGTTTCTGGATAAAAGTAGGCCATCGGTAAAACTAGTGCAGCTATAGTTGCTGCGATGGCGCCTAAAGGGCATACGCTCGGTGGGTTTTAGCACTACTTCCCAGAGTTTTACGCAATCGTTTTCGAAAAGCAATACGCCTATCTCTTCACTAAAATCGCCCTTTTTGATTTCATTTAGTTTGGCTTGGTCCCAAGACGTGAAATCCCCTGTCTGATTTAGTTCGGTTAAAATCATTTTTTGTAATCGATTTGATTGATGAATAATTTTTTTGAGGTGGTAAAGGTTTAAAAATTATTCCTGACTTTAAAGGTTTTTCCGCTAATAGTTGAAAGATTTTACTAGAAAAGTTGTATTTGTGAATGCAAAGCAAATTGAGGTGCAGAAATATATCAATTCACTAAAAACGATAGCCTAATTTTATCAAAATGTACCTGGGCAACAATTGAAAACCTGTGCCGTAGCTGCCTGTATCACTGACATAGAAATTGGAGAACGTTCTGTTATTGAACAGATTGTTAACGATAAATCTGAGTTTTAACTTATCCCCTTTCAAATTGTATCGGAGATCAAAATCTGTAAAGTAAGTCGTCTTATTCGCCGGAAGGTTTCCAAAATAATAGCATTCATTCTTAATCTCTAAACTCAAATTTGGTGCTATATCAAAAGTCAAGTCTAAGAAAGTAGTGTTGTTCGTATTTTTTGTATCGATTGAAGACTTGACCAAGGAGGTCGTCCATTTACTGCCTAAATGAAAATTAAACCGTCCGAGAAAAACAGAACGAAACTCTCCTCCATAGCTATATGCATCGGATTCTATGGTTCGCAGTCCAGAATCATTAATGATATTTTGGAACCTATTTTTTGAAACACCTACATTGATCTTCATGTTAGTGGCTAATTTATCGATAAGCTTGTCCCCAGTAAAATTCATGGAATAAAATTCACGATCTTTCAAGAGGGTTGTATTATTTAGCACAAAACTGGACTGCACTTCGCTAGTTCTGCCAACGTAATCGTGATTCTTATTGTAAATCAACGAGCTGTTGATCAGGAAAGAATCGCTCCAATTCCCCAAGAGGTAACTGGCCAAAAAATAGCTACCCTTGAGTTGACTAAAATTCCCAATTCCCCGATTGAAATTTCGATAACTTGTTAAGGTGTAGCCATCATAAAGCTCGTTGAACGGTAGATTACGTGTATTGTACTTGTATGAGGTAATTATTTTGTTTTTTCCATTAATATTCCATGACAGGCCTAGGCTCGGGATTAAAGTCAAAGGGGATTTCCTGTTTACCAATCCCCTCGAGCTAATTCTTGAAGAAAATTGGTGAAGGGCCAACTCAGATCTAACAGAAAATTTTTTAAAGGTATATTTATAGCTTGCGCTTGTGTAAAGATCTCTTAGGGTGGCTTCAAAATCATTTTGAAACTGATCCCCTGTACTAATCTGGTTTTGAAGATCGTCTTCAAAAATCAAATCGGATTGTAGTTTATTTATCGTATTGGCCATTCCGGCTTTGATGCTCACGAAACTATTCTCTTTTCGTATCAGGTAAGAACCCTCTAGTCCCATAAAATCAATTGTATTATGACTTTCTTGTGTAACGCGCAGTACATTTTGAAGATTAGGAAATAGACTTTGAAAAAGAAAGGCATCGACAAGGTAATTTTGAGGTCTGTCATCAGATATATACCGGGCAGTAAGCTGAAATGCGCTATTGTCGGAGAATCTACGTGTATGCGTAACCCTATGATCGCTATACCGGGTTTCGTTATTCACTAGTTCGTTTATGGCCTCATCATTAAATAGTAAAAGGGCCTTATCCCTAAAATTGCCACTATTGTATCTCCCTATATATGCTATCTGCGCGTTTTTGTTCAGTTTATATATGAAATCCCATTTTCCCGAAATGGCGATGCTCTTCTTTTTTTGGGTATAGTTCTCATTATTTCTGAAGTTGTTTGGAGGGAGGGCAAACTCTTCAAAACTAGCCCGAGACAAACCAATTTCATCAGATGCCAAGAAGACCAGCCCTTTGATTTTTAACCTTTTGTTCGGATTGAATATGCCATTCAAAGAAGCTAATTCGGCATTGTTAAACTTAATCCTGTTCTGGTTAATATCAGGTGTGTAAGAACCAATGTTGATGAGGTTATCCGCGGTCATACCATCACCAATATAGTTTTGCGCCGTAAAAAAATCTGGATACACGATTTGAAAAATGTCGTCTACGGCATCACTTCCGATGTTATTTAAATTCCCAAAGAAATAGTATTTTGATTTTTCATTAAAGGATATGAGGTTAAGTTTATTCTCATAAAACTGATCCGTTCCATAGCCCAACCCAATATTGCCGAACAAAGTACTTTTTTGGTCTTCTTTTAAGGTAATATTTAAGGCAACCCTATCGCTATCCTCGATATTTTTTAAAAGTGAATTATGGGAATAATGTTCCAGAATTTCAACTTTGTCCAGTACTCCCGCATGAAGATTTTTGGTCAATAGTTTGTACCCCTTTTCAAAAAGGTCATCACCCTCGACCATTATTTTTTCAACACTTTTACCCTGTACCTTTACCGTTCCATCTTTTGTAACCTCAATACCAGGCAGTTTTTTTAAGATATCCTCCACTACTTCTTCAGACCCGTTCGTAAAGGTGTTCACCTTAATGCTAATGGTATCTTTTTTCACTACAATGGGGCGGTCTGCGTTCAAAATGACCTCCTTTAAGTCGAATGCCTTTTCCAGCAGTTTAAAGTCGTTTACCAATACCGTTTCCGATTGCGCGTTGACCTGGATCTTGATTTTATTCGGGGCGTAGCCCATTCCACTTGCCCCTAAAATAAAGTCCCCCTTTTTATTTATTTCCAATTCATATTCCCCTTTTGTATTTGAGTAACAATACGCCAAAATCGCATTGCTGTCAAACGCTTGAAGCACCACATTTATCATTGACAATCGTGTACCCGAAGAATCTTGCACAACCCCCTTTAGCACGGTCTGGGCACTAGAAAAAAAGACCGTTCCAAAAAGTAGTATGATAAAAAAGTTGGTGCGAAGGCCCATCATTTCCTGAATTTTAGTCTTCGAAAATTTCCAAGGATTCTGAACTAGTGGCTTCAATTTTGACACCTCTGGGCATCTTGGCCATTAGCTTTCTTGCCAATTCCTGTCCTGCCGATTTTTGAAGTTTTGCATATTCCTCGATTGAAATAAATTTCTCGTTGTCAATACCAATGCGTGGAAACAAGGCGGGATCCTCTTTTCGTATTTTCGAGAAAACCATTACCGATTTTCCCGTGGTATCGGCAGCCTTTAGAATTATTCCTGGAAGACCACTGAGTTTCCAAGGACCCGCATTAAGGGGAAATTCTGGTGCAAACCAAACCTCATAGGTACGTCCCCTGAAATTACCTGAGGCCTTTTGGCATAAAATAGATCCGACTTTTTGGGTATCCTCATAGATTCTCCAGTCGATTTGAGTCACCTGTTCCTTTAGAAAATAAATTTTCTTGTCAAACCAAGGTTTACGGCTAATGATGGTGTCGTTTGTCAAATTGGTATAATTGTATCCCCCAATACTATCATTTTCGAAAAACTTAAAGCTAAAGCTAAAAGAACCATCTTCTTTTTGCTCTTTTTCCTCTTCTATAGACTCGTTATCGCCATGGCCCTGAACAAAAAGCCGTTCGTTTCCTTTAATGTACAGACTGCTTCTAAAGTGAGTGGGGCCATCAAAATTCAAATAAAAGTCATAGTCAATTACCAACATGGGCTGTTCATTTTGGGCCAGGGAGATAAAGCTTACAAAAAGTAGTAGTTGGCAATTGAAACGTATCATATGATTGTACATGTGTTTGGTATTAGTCCATAATTGAATTGGCATTCTTGAATCTTTCATTTTTTTAACAACATCCTATTTTCGGCATTTGCTCAATTCGAAATTGTACCTTTTTTGAGAACCCATTTAAACCTTTCGGCCTCAAGGAAAAATCGACATTCCCTCTGATCCGAAAGGTCTAAACAAGTGCTTACTCAAACTTCAAGCTATTTCAAAGCAGCCTTCAACTGAGCCCTCAAAAGTTCTATAATTGCGCCAACTTGTTCACATGGTACATCCTTCGCGGTCACGGTTGCCGATACATATGTTCTGCCTGCGCCGACACTTACGGTAAGTGAGATCGATGTAGTACAGAAATCCGCATTCGATGGTACGTCGACCATGGACTGAATTTTACCTGCTATATCAAATGCATAAAGCTCTTCGGAAGTGTTGAAACTTAACGCTAGGGTAAGCGGAGGCCTATCAAGCTGATTGATTTCCACTTTTATGGTATTTGTTAAACCAGGGTCCGCTAACATCGTAGTGTTCGCAAAAGTTGACATACTGAAAATTGACATTATTAAAAGGATTGCTACTTTTTTCATGGTATTATATTTTTTGTTTATTGAAATTGATTTTGTTTACATTTCGGCTATTATGCCACGGGCTTTTGCTATGGCGGCGCGCATAATACCGGCCAAACTAGAATCACATGGCCCAACCACGGTAATTGTTAGGTTAATTATCTCACCTTCGCTTGTTGTTGCCGTTCCGCTAGCGGTGACCGAA
Source organism: uncultured Flavobacteriaceae bacterium (assembly GCA_938017825.1). Lineage (GTDB taxonomy): Bacteria > Bacteroidota > Bacteroidia > Flavobacteriales > Flavobacteriaceae > Pelagihabitans. Next base: position 9,465 of record CALIJE010000114.1, on the reverse strand, counting down.
CATTGATAACTGTCTAAAGGATCGTCGCTCGTTTTGACTTCGGTTTCCACAAGGCTATGTTGACCTTCTAGACTATTCGTATTGGCATAGGTCTGCGCGAAGGCAAACAACAGTGCCAGTATAAAAATGGATTTTTTCATACATATTTGATTTAAATTCATACTTACTCTTTTTTATAGGTTTTTCAGTTTCCACCTGCATGTCGGCCGACAATTCTTTAATGTAATTTGCACTATAGTTTAGTGCGTTCTATAGATTCGTATTACTTGGTTCTTTGACCATTTCGAATCGTGGTGCTAAAGTATTTTCGTCAACCGCATGAACCTTGCAGTAGTTTTGAATGGATTTTTTTGGATCAATTTGCAGGCTTCGGACTGCTAAAAAAAGTATTGCCATTTCTATCGATTATATTCATATACCGTCGAGTATTTTGATCATTTCATTATTACTTACCACTGAAACCGAAATACTCACATTAAACTGAAAATCATCGCTGTAGTAATAGGTCTTTCGACTTCGATCGAAACATATATTCGCATCATATTCCTTGAATTGCTCGATCAAATTGTAAACCAAACGCTCACTTACGTGCAACCTGCGGGCCAGTTCTTTTGGCGTACCGGTGGTTTCCTGCTCAATGAGCTGGTGCAATTTTTGCAAGCGTTCTAAGTTTTTGATTGAGTTCAATAGTTTGCTTTTATCTTTCGGCACCTATACACTTGGTAGCCTTCGAAAACAAACCTATTTAAAGAAGCTTTTGAAAAAAAACAGTGGTTGCTGCCATTTATGAATGGGAACCATTCATTCATGAATAAGGCATACTATATTTAAAAACAAACATTTGATTATAAACGAGTTAGCCCAATATTTTATATGCCATTTGAAATTATGGGGTATTACTAGGCACGAACTATTTGAATTCTAAGAAGACGGGGCATATTGGGGGCCAAACCAAAAAAGTCCCACGCTTGTGCGAAGGACTTTAATTTCTAAGGTCTGGACGCTTTTTGTTCCTCATCCTTATTTCAGATATGAGGCCTAGGAAGTCCCTTTCTTGTAAGCTATCTTTTCATTTTCGATCACGATAAGTTTTAACACGGCGAGAAATTCTTTGATAAATAGTGAACCTTCATATGTTTCAAATGAAAACGATTCCTTCTAGTCGTTAGGTTCTAAAACCAATGTAATCTTGTTGAAATCTGCTGCACTATTAATTACCTTACGATAGTCTTCAAATATTTCCGGATCAATTATGCTAATTCTGTAATGTTCATCAGCAGTAATCATTAGGACATTATCTTCCAAGGTATAAAAAGAATTGAATGATAGTAGTTCTTTTCCATCTCTTGAAAACGTGTTATCAATATTTATGTCCTTCAAATTTGAAACTTTATAACCCTTTGGTAAATCAACCCTAATCGTTCGAAGATAACTCCTATTAAAGTCATCAACAAGGGGTAATATGCGTTTCTTTTCTTGATACATCTCTATTTGACGGCCTATTATTTCTCCAACTTTAAAAAGATATTTGTTCCCGGCCTTTTCAACAAAGGCGTCAGTTTTTACATCAATAACAAATTTTAAGGGTTTTAAGCCAAATAAATCAGGGGCTTCATTTACCATTTCCGTTTTCTCGACAACAACATTTTTGTTCATAGTTTTTGCCAGCCCTTCAATAAACTCTTCTCTATCTTCTCCTACAATCAAATCCATATATGGGTGAAAAGGCAAAGCATAATAGCCACTAAATGAACGCTGCATTTGAATTTTATTTGAAGTTATATCCTCTGCGTCAAACTGCACATCAATGCTCATTTCATCTATGGTTTTTGATGCATCCAACGGACTGATATACTTTATTTTACCTACCCCGGATTTGAAATCACCTACGCTAACCTCTTTTATAAAAAGACCATGATTGCCTGTAAGCTCAACAGGAGGATATCCATATCTAGACTTCATATCGGTAGGAGACAGGTACGTATCGAGTTTCGGGAAATAAATCAAGAAATCTTTTAGAAAATTATGTGCTTCAAAGTCTTCATCAAATTCTAGATTGTTCTTATCTGTTGTAATAACAACCTCATAACCTACCTGAAGATAATTTAAAAGGGCGACATATAGCTTTATCAACCCACTAGAACTAGCTACTTTTTTTTTAAGAATCTCCTCGATGTCGTTAAGATTTTCTCCTCCCGACTTCGATAAGATAAAACTTGATTTAATCGTATTATCTAGCCATCTTATTTTTGATTCTACACCACCATTCTTTTGAGAGTAAGTGGCCCAAAATTCTTCAATTTGTACATTTGCCTTTTTACTTGGCTCCGCATAATAGTAATTATATATATTCTGCGAGACATTCCCATAAGAAGATAAATCGCCTTTATTGGTTTTAAGGTTTTTATCGAGCTTGTATACCAAATAACTTCGTGAAGCTGAATAAGGTGATTGTTCCTCTTTTGACAAACCTTTTAGCTCCTTCACTCTCAATTTCCAGTGTAAACGGTCTTTTAAAAGTGTGTCCTGTACCATTTCTGGCAATCCATTATAAGATTTAAATTCAAAAACCAGATTGGACGGTGAATAAAGATCAAAATGTACATTTTTCTTTTCAAAATCAGACTGTAGTCGAAAAGCCGTGCCACTATAACTAGGTTTTTTCTTTTCCACATAAAAATATTCTATAATGCTACCTTTTTCAATTCCTTCAAAAGCAAAATACTTATATGACTTTCCTGATTCTTCATCCTTGGCGGTCAAAATTTTTGAGTCATCAAGAACTATAATTTTTCCATCTTTGGTAATTACCCTGGCCTTATTTTCTATCAATTCTGAAGTCGAGGAGTACGGCAAATAAATCCTATTATAGTCTTCAATTTTATCATTGCTGTTTAACCACAATACTTTATGTTCCAAGTAATGTTGTGTAAAGGAGTTTTCTTCTGAAAAGGCGAATTCAACAACATACTTTTCCTTTAAGGCCATCATTTGATCAACACTATTACCATCTACCTCAAAATTTGGAGATTCTTCCCAATTGTAGCCTAATACATAAAGGTTATCTTGACTATATATCGCTAAAGAAAATAAAGCAAGAACCGTAAACCATACATTTTTCATAATTCTATATTAATTGACCTATTTTGCCTTCAAAACAACAACTTCTTTATACTGATCATCAACTTTTTTAACAAGATCATTTATTGCCTTGAAATCTTGGGCTTCAAATAAAAGAGTATTAAGCCTAAACCTTTGTTTATAAATAATTTCATCTTCTTTTACTTCATATGAGATACTTGTATCAAAGTATCGACTTGAAAATTCAATGCCTTTTGGCAAATAATCAACTTCATAACCTTCAGGAATCATTAATACAAATTCGTGTACAATGGTGTCTTTATATTTATGCTCTATGGCGGCAACCCTATTTTTATCAATTTTGAGATTTGAGGAAATAGTTCTATCCAAATTCAAGTTTATGAATATTTCGTCTCCTAATGTCTTGGCATAATTAGGGATATTAAAATCATGATCTATAATTAGGTTATTGTCATAGTCATATTTGTTATTTTCCTCGAAATTGGTTATTTGAAAACTATTGTCTCCTTTTTGTAAAACGGTATTATAAAATTCAATGAGTTTGGTCTTAGTATCCTTTTTTTCAAGCCGATACAATAAATCTATTTTACCGTAACCGGATAACTCAGACCTAGCTTTTCCGACCAAAGTATTATTGTCTAATTCTAACCTTGCATAGTCGCTAAATAAGTTATTGGATGGGTCGATAACGGGCACTTTCTTTATCATGAAAGTTTCTTGGTCAATAGAAACCAGTGCTTCTTTACCTTGGATAAATGATGGAGGTATTTCTAAAGGGTTGAACCTGCCTGTTGCATCCAAGTAATAAGTTTCCCCTTTAAATTCATAATTTAAAATCATGTGATTATCCACAGCAGGGGTAGGCACGTCTTCATAACTATACGGAATGCTTCTTGTCCCTATCCAAGTTAAGCTACCGTCAATTCCTGCTATTTTTAGCATGCTAAGCAACAGGCTTGAATTATCTTTGCAATCACCATACTTTTTCTGGAAGACCTCATTGGCCTCTCGCGGAATAAACCCCCCTAAAGCGTACTCAAATGCAATGTACTTTACGTTTTCTTGAACCCAATAATAAATGGCCCTTACTTTTTCCAATTCATTCTCCTTGTCAGTTGTAAGTTCATCTACAAGCCGGACTAATTCTGGGGAGGCAGCTTCTTTATTCAATTCTCCAACTAATGAGTAATACCACTTATATAAGTCTGAAACATTTTCAAGAAGCTTAATAGTTTTTCCGTTATCATCGTATGAAACTATTATTGGAATAATATGCGGCAAGAAGTTTTTGTAATCAGGCGATCTCTTCTCGTATTTGTATTCATCTACATTCTTTATTTGCCAGGTATAGATATTGTTCCTTCTTGTACTTTTTTGGCTAAACTCAACAGGAATTCCTTCCATATTGAATTCTTGAAATCTTAAGCTAATACTCTTATCAGCAATAATCGTAAAACTGCTCTCCTCTATAGGGTAGAAACTCCCAAAATAAAAGGCATTTAGAAATCGTGGGTTCTTTATGGTTTGTTTGTATTTTAGTTTAGTTTTGGCCCCTTTACCCAGACTGGGGAAAATAAAATTAACCGATTTAACGTCGTCATAGAACGACCCATCCAATTCATCCTTTTCTTTAAATTCAGAAACTTTAATTTCTTCGTACTTCTCATTTATATTTACGAATGAAGACGCTTCCAATTCATCCAACTCATAAAAAGTTGAATAGCTTAAGGATTGTTTGGCGTCATACTTTGCGCTTTCATTCAGGTAAATATCTTCTTCAAGGGATTCCTTGGATATTTTAAACTGCTCCTTGTCAAAACCAATTTTCAAGACAGTCTGTTGATTTAGTCTTACGACTTGCGAATTTGGATATTGGTCAATATACTTTTTATAATCATTTACAGCTTGCGAAAAAGTAAATTGCCCAAATAATATGAATAGAAGTAGAAATTTCAAATAATTTTTATTTGGAAATGGAGGTGAAAATATTGCCATCAAAATAGGTTTCTTCAAGAATTAATTTTCCGGTTTCATTGTATTTTCTGGTAATTCCTTCTTTTATATCATACAAATACGTCTCTTCCTTTTTTAAGTTACCATTGTCGAAATATTCTTTGGCAATACCATTTATGTTCCCAGATATGTACTGTTGTTCCTTTTTTATATTCCCATTAGGGAAATATTCTGTCATATTCCCTTCTAACTCTCTATTATCATAATACTTCTCCTCTTTTAATTGTCCGGAAAAGAAGTATTCCTTGTAAACATGATGAAGATAGCCATCTTTATATTCCAGCTCTCTTGAAATTTTACCATTGTTATAGTACGAGACAATTTTGGAAGTTTCATCTTCAATTGGAATCATTGGAATTTCTTCGGAATTTTCATCTAAATAACTATACCCAATTAGGCGTCCATGCTCATAGAATCTAACTAGCTGTAAATTTCCAGATGAACAATAGTTCTCCCTTCGTCCGAACCTTTCATTATAATGGTACTCATCTTTCGACTTAATAGTACCATCTTTGTAGTAGGTAATGCCCTCTCCATGAAGCTTGCCTAAACTATAATGATGTTTACTTTCAATAGTTCCGTCCTCATAATAATCAATATAGGCCCCATCTAACTCTCCATAAACATAATTGACCTCAGTTTCTAAGTTTCCGTTTTCATGATACCAGATCATTTTATCATGCAATTTCCCATTTAAATATTGACCTTCAGTTACCTTTCTACCATAAAAATCAAAATAAGAATAGACACCATGTTTTACCCCATTAACATAAACTAGAGTAGTACTTGGCTTGTTATTATAATTCTTAAATACCAGCTCGTATTCTTTTTCATCATTATCATAGTCAATGACACAGGAAACATTTCCGTTGGCATCGTAGTAAATGTCTTTCATTTGCCTCCCATAGTAATAGATACTACGTTGGGTTTTAATACCATTTCCTGAAAAAAGTAGTTGTTCACCGTGGAGTTGTCCCCTGTGATAAAAGTTGATTTCGGTAATGGTGCCACCCAGATTATATGAAAACAATTCGCCATGTAGATTGTTGTCTTTATACCATCCTTGCTTTCTTAATTTGCCATTCTTGTGATAAAAAGCATAATAACCCTGTAGTGTGTCATTTTTATAGTCAGACATGCTCTCTAATTGACCATGTGGATAATAGGTTTTATAAACTCCGTGCAACTTATTTTCATCGTACAATCCTTCATCTTTTAAATGACCATATCGCGTATAGTACTTCCAAACACCCTTTTTTCCTCCCTTAATGTCATAAAGTCCTTCGGTGAGCACTTTACCCTCTGGTGATAAACCTGTAAAATAAAACTCACCTCCCTTTTTGCGATTTTCACTAAGTACATTGCCATCTTTGTCAAAATACTTATAAGCTATGAATTCGTCATTTCGATACTCAAAAATGTAATGCAATTTCCCATCAACGTCATAAAATCTATATTCTCCGTCAATTTCACCTTTTTGGTTAAACTTGTAATCACTTTCGAGTGTACTTGTGCTATAAAACGTTTGCCAATCACCAACGTAATTCCCTTCAGAAGTTAGGCCTACTTCTTTAGTTTGGCCATTGGGATAGAACTTTTTATAATACCCATCGACCAGTCCGTTCTTACTTAATAGGTCTAGGCTTAATTCCCCATTTAAATAGTATCTAATCTCCTTTCCATTTGCCTTACCGTCCTCAAAGTGAATTTCTGCACTTAGCGTTCCCATTGGTGAAAACTCTTGATAACTTCCTTTAACATTTCCATTGTTATATACCGCTCTAGATTCTACCAATTTTTCACCGATACTATGATAGGAAGTGTAAGGGCCGTCAAGTTTTCCGTCCTTAAAAAACCTTTTCTGACGTAAAGCCCCATTTTCATTGTAAACATCATATTCCCCATCCAAATTATCATTCTTGTAGTTAGAGATTACTTTTTGTCTACCATTTTCAAAATAATAATTGTTCGCACCATTTAATTTACCATTTACATATTGCGCTGTTTCTTTTTTCTTATTTCGGGCATTATACCAAACCCAATCTCCATCCCTCGCACCATTTGAGTTAAAGCCACCTTTCCCCATTAACCTACCTTTTTCATTATATAAGTCCCATAATCCAATAAAGTTGTCCCCCTTCATCTTTCCGATACCTTTGGTGTAACCGTCCTCATAGAAATAAGTCAAATCCTTTTTTTCTGAATTATTGTTCGTTACAATTTCCAACCATTTTTGCTTAGACAAATCGAAAAACTCAACTATTTCATCTTCTTTTTTACTGACAATTTTTTTATAATCCTCATTCTCTATCGAGTATGCCAAAGTGTAGCTTAAAACATTGAAAAAATCATTTTTTTGGACCCATTTATAGTAAGTCACAAACTTGTTATCCCAAAATCCTCCATTTCCAGAAAAGTCCTTTAATGAATGTAAAAGGGCGTGGTTCTGCCTAGTCAAAGCAATATCTATTTCATTCCCAGTATCATATTTTGCATTGAGCGCAATCTTGTTGTTCAGAATCAAATCAATTTCTTCAAAAGAATCATCATCTATTGATAACTTTATATCTGGTTTCTTTGAGTTCTCATTTTTGCTTTTTACAATATTGTTCAATGATTTTAGTACACTGAATGCATTATCGGCATCTGGTTCTATTAACAGGTACATATTAAAGCACATTAAAGCCTGACTCAGCAATTCTTGCTTGTAATAAATATTTCCTAAGTTCAAATAAGGTTTTCTATAGAATGGATCAAGAATAATTACTCGTTGATATAATGCTGCCGCTTCTTCTATCTTATCAAGACCTTCTAGAGCAACGGCTTTATTGTACAAGAGTGTCTTATTTTGAGGAAACCGTCCCAAACCCTCATTGCAGGTGTCCGTCGCATCTTTATGTTTTCCTTGATTCAATAAAGCTACAGATTTGTTTACATAAAAATCAGCATGTATATCATCACAATTGGATTCAAGACCTTGGTCAACAAGTGCAATCGCCTCGTCATATTTTTTAAGATTCACCAAGAAGTAAGACTTCGAGACAAGAACAGAACAATAAGTAGAATCGTTTTTGCTTATTTTGTCTAGGTGTTCTATTGCTTTTTCGAAATTCCCTTCCCCAGAACTTTTTGTGGCTTTCTCATACACTGAATCATAATCAATAAAATTGAGCTTTTCTTGAGCATAATTGGATAAACAGAAAAATAAAAACAGGAAGACTATTTGATATTTCATCGGGCAAATATAGAAAAGACGACAAATAATCAGTATTTATTGTAGGTATTTTCGATATTTTAAGGGTAATTATCGTTTAAAATTTATAGGTGTTTTGTTATTGATTGAATGAAGTTTAATAATTAGTCTTTTCAAGAGTTCGGTCTCTTGTGATACCCTCCCACACCAAAAAAGTCCTACGTTTGTGCGAAGGACTTTCTCATTGGCATTATGGATTAAAAAATCTCCAATTCTTTGAGCAGAGACTTTTTTAGGAGCGATACAAGCTCAACTACAATCAACGTACCGCTCGTCGCAGTCCTGAAATTCTAATTGAAGCTGCCTCATATTAGTGCCACTGATGTGCTTTTAAAACTTCATGAATATCGGATATGGCTTGCTGTACATCTTCCACCATTTCTGCTCCGATATTGGTCATAAAGAAGGCGGCTATATTATCATACGGGTTTATAGAGGTATGTGTTAGAACTCCCGGGTCAGAGCCACTGAAATAAGGCTTGCCGTCTATAGTTACATCCCAAAAAATACCGCTCGCCATTTCTCCAATTTCCTTTCTTTCGAACATTTCTTTGTAGGAACTTTTAGAAAGCAGCGTTCCTTCTTGATGTAAACCCTTCAGCATTTCCATCAGGTACTTGCCAAAATCGGTTGTATTGGTTATAAGACCGCCGTCGGCTTTTGTCACCAAGGTGTAATCGGGAACGCGCAGCTCTTTGTTGAAATACCTGGACGCAAATTTATCCGCATCTTTTTCAGACAGTTCCCATGTCGATGCATTCATTTGAAGGGGATCAAAAATGTATTTTTTGGTATATGCTTCAAAAGGCATTGATACCGCATTCTCGATAACCAAGGCAGCCAGGGCAGCGCCAATATTGCTATAACGATATGCTATTCCTGGTTTATTCTTCGTGAAGTTTTTCTTTGAAAACCATTCCCCGGAAGGTGTTAATGCTTTTTTCATAAACTCGTCGGCAGCTAACTTTTCATTTTGTTGCAATTGCGCAATGTACTTTCGCACTCTTTTAGGCAAATGCGAAAAGTCTGCATTCGGTTCATCAAGCAGGTAACATTTATCATAGGTTCTGTCATCATCAATACCAGCGGTATGGTTC
>CALIJE010000113.1 GCA_938017825.1 uncultured Flavobacteriaceae bacterium | reverse complement strand
CCTCAACATACGCCTAGAAAATTGAAGTTAACTGAAATACCAAGGGTTAAAACCCTCGATAAAGAAGACTTTTTACAGCGGTACTTTCATCCGCAAAAACCCGTGGTGATCGAGCAGGCCGCCAATGGATGGCCGGCCATGGAAAAATGGAATCTAGATTATATTAGGCATACCGCCGGTAATAAAATAGTACCCCTATATGATGATCGCCCAGTGCACCATGAAGATGGTTTTAATGAACCGCATGCAGAAATGAAAATGGCCGATTACATCGACCTACTGCAATCGGAACCAACGAAATACCGAATTTTTCTTTGGAATATTTTTAAGGAAGTTCCTCAACTTCAAGAGGATTTTTCAATTCCTGATTTTGGGGTAACCATAAAGAAAAAATTGCCAATGCTCTTTTTTGGCGGAACGGATTCATACACATTTATGCATTATGACATCGACATGTCAAATATTTTTCACTTTCATTTTGAGGGTAAGAAAGAGTGTATTCTTTTCGCGCCCTCTGAAACAAAATACTTGTATAAAGTTCCTCATTCGTTGATCACCCATGAAGGTATCGATTTCGCTAAGCCTGATTTGGAACAATGGCCTATGTTACAACAGGCCTCTGGCTATCATACTCATTTAAAGCATGGCGAGATGCTTTTTATGCCAGAAGGGTATTGGCACTACATGAAGTATGTGACACCCGGTTTTTCAATGAGCTTACGGTCATGGCCCAAAAGGCCATTGAATTTTGTAAAAGGCGTATATAATGTTTTTGGCCTGCGTACTTTTGATATTCTGATGCGCAAGGCTAGGGGGCAGCGTTGGATTGATTGGAAGAATAGAAAGGCCATTGAGCGAACCAATGGATTGTCATAGAACTAACCAATTAGCTCTTTGACTTTTGCATAGACCAAATGACTTTCCCAACCACGATAAAGGAGGTAATCGGCTAATTTTTTTCTGCGTTTTTGAAGGGCAGTATCTTTGATTTGAGCAACTCTTTTTTGAGCTAAGTTTTCAAGGGTCTTGGCGTATTGAACATCTTCTATTTCCTTGAGGGCGGTTTTAATATTAAATCTAGAAATGCCCCGTAGTTTCAATTCGTTGACTATGCGGTTTCTCCCCCACTTTTTAATGTTGAATTTTCCCCTTGCGAAACTTTTAGCAAAACGTTCTTCATTCAGATAATTCTCCTTGAGCAAATGCGTTATGATTTGATCTCTGGCGACAGGAATCATCCCCATGTCGCGCAATTTTTGGTTCACCTCCTTATGACAGCGTTCTTGATAGGCACAATAGCTCTCTAGTTTTCTGGTGGCTTCTTGTAGGGTATAGGATTGCCGGGTCATCTGACAAAAGTACTAAAACAAAAAAAGCGGCCTCCCCAATAGGGAGGCCGCTTTACTACTACATAGCCATTATGGCCTAATAGATGGTTTTACCGTTTTGGTCTTTAAAACGATACTCGAGATATGTATAGGCATCTCTCGATTGTACTTTAATCCATTTCTTATGTTCCATGTACCACTTGAAACGTATGGACGGAAACCCCTTGGTCAAATAAGCAGCGATGAACGGGTGAATGTTCAAAGTGATCTTACTATCTTTCTTAGGGCCTTTCAACAGCTTTTCGAGATCTACATTGATTTTGTCGATCAACACGATCGGGGCTTCTACTTCACCTCCTCCTTTGTTAGGATTTTCTTCTGTTGTTTTAATATTCATCTCGGGGCGAACCCGTTGACGCGTAATTTGAATTAGACCAAACTTGCTCGGTGGCAATATTTTATGTTTGGCCCGATCATCTTTCATCTCCTCTTTGAGATGTTCGAAAAGTTTTTTCCTGTGCTGTGGCTTTACCATATCGATAAAATCGATTACGATGATACCGCCCATATCTCGCAGACGTAATTGCCTGGCGATTTCGGAGGCGGAAAGCATATTTACTTCTAACGCAGTGTCTTCTTGGTTTTTGGCCTTATTTGAACGGTTACCGCTATTCACGTCAATTACGTGCAGTGCTTCGGTATGCTCTATAATAAGGTAGGCACCTCTGCTCATAGAAGCAGTTCGGCCGAAAGAAGTCTTGATTTGCCTTTCGATCCCAAATTTTTCAAAGATGGGTACAGATGATTTGTAGTGTTTTACAATGGACTGTTTGCCTGGTGCGATTTCTTGCACATAGTCCTGAATTTGTTCATAAAGCGTTTCATCATCAACTTGAATTCCAGTAAAGGAATCGTTGAAAACATCCCTTAGTATACTAGAAGCCCTATTGACTTCTACCAATACCTTCGAGGGGGTACGTGCTTTGTACAACGCTTTGCACATTACTGACCATTTGTTCAGTAAGTTTTCAAGATCTTTGTCGAGTTCCGCAACTTTCTTGCCTTCTGCCACAGTACGAATGATTATCCCAAAACCTTTGGGCTTAATACTCATTACCAACCGTTTCAGTCTGTCTTTTTCTTGTTTGCTACTTATTTTCTGCGAGACCGAAACGCGGTCTGAGAACGGTACCATAACAATATATCGGCCTGCAAAGGAAAGCTCCGAACTAATTCGAGGACCTTTTGTGGAAATTGGCTCTTTTACGATTTGCACTAAAAGCGACTGGTTGGCCTTGATCACATCTGTAATCACGCCATTCTTGTCGATATCTTTTTCGAACGGAAAATTCTTAAGGTTATAATCCCTTAGTTTTCCAGTGCTAACGCTCTTTATGAACTTTAACATCGAAGACAATTGAGGACCCAAGTCATGATAATGCAAGAACGCATCTTTCTCATAACCTACATTTACGAATGCGGCGTTTAAGCCAGTAACGGGCTTTCGTATTTTGGCAAGAAAAATATCGCCAACCGAAAAATCGTTATTGTCCTCATCTTTGTGCAATTCGGTGAGTTTCCCATCCTTTAATAAAGCAAAGTCAACGGCATCTGAACTAGATCTTACGATTAATTCTCTATTCACCTGATTGTATTTATATCCGTTCCCAAAACGGGAGCGGAATTAGATTAAACAATGCTAGAAACAAGTCGTATAGACTTGCCGAGGTACTCTTTTTGGAACCTCTATGTCAAAGAACGTACTAAAATGAAAAAGTAGTTGATACAACTACTTTTTCTTGTGACGGTTAGCTCTCCGGCGTTTTTTGCGCTTATGGGTAGCTACCTTATGTCTTTTTCGTTTTTTACCACTCGGCATAAAGTTTAACTTTTAGTTATTGATTATTTTATTAGCACATTGCTCTTAACACCCTCAACAAATACCTTTGCAGGCTTAAATGCCGGGATGTTGTGAGCGGCGATTTTGATGGTAGTGTTCTTAGAAATATTTCTACCTGTCTTCTCCGCTCTGGTTTTGATTATAAAACTTCCAAAACCTCTCAAGTAAACATTATTGCCACTTTCCAATGAAGATTTTACTTCTTCCATAAACGATTCAATAACCGCTTGAACCTCTGCTTTTTCCAATCCCTTCTTGTCTGAGATCTTTGCTACAATTTCCGCTTTCGTCATCTTAATTATTATAGTTTGTTTTAGGGGTTGCAAATATATAAATTAAATTGAATCTTTTATGTTGCAGTATTAATTTTAAGTCTGTAAACCACTACTTTAGCTGTCAACTAAGCATTTGAATGTCCTTTTCACATAAAATTTTACAGTGGTATGCGTTGAATAAAAGAAACCTTCCATGGCGAGGCACCCGCGATCCCTATAAAATTTGGCTTTCGGAAATAATATTGCAACAGACCAGGGTAGCCCAAGGAACACCATACTATCTTAAATTTGTTGCCCATTTTCCCACTGTATCACATTTGGCCAATGCCAATGAAGAGGAAATTCTAAAACTTTGGCAAGGCCTGGGGTACTATTCTAGAGCCAGAAACCTCCATGAAACGGCCAAGAAGGTGGCCAATGAAATGAACGGGAAGTTCCCCGAAACCTATGCCGAATTAATAACGCTAAAGGGAGTGGGCGACTATACAGCGAGCGCAATAGCCTCTATTTGTTTTGACGAACTACAACCAGTTGTTGATGGTAATGTTTATAGAGTTTTGGCACGTTATTTTGGGGTAGATAGGCCCATTAATGACAGTAGTGGCCCAAAATACTTCAAACAACTCGCAAGAACGGTCATGCCCGAAAAGGAAATCAGGGACTACAATCAGGGCATCATGGAGTTCGGAGCGTTACAATGCACGCCCAAAAAGCCTAATTGCCAGCATTGCCCTTTGAACAAAAGTTGTACCGCCCTTCAAAAGCGACAGGTAGATCAACTGCCGATCAAAATAAAAAAGACAACAGTCAGAAGGCGATATTTTAACTATTTGGTTGTTCTTGGTGCAGATAGCAATGGCAATGCGGTTAGTCTACTAAACCAGCGAAAAGGCAAAGGAATTTGGCAAAATCTATGGGAATTCCCACTATATGAGTCTAATGAAAGTATTGAGTTAAAGGAAATCGAAAGACAGTTGCCGGCTATATTGCCCCTGACGTCGAAGGTGTCTATTTCGTTGTATAACAAGAAGGATATAATTCACAAATTATCGCATCAGCAGCTCTACACCAAGTTTTGGATAGTTAAGGCCGAGGCTACTCTTCCAATGGGAATTCCTTGGGAAAATCTTGAAAAATATGCCATGCCTGTTTTGCTGGCCGAGTTCCTAAAAACATTTAAAATTTAGTACTTTTGCCTTTGAACTCGTCATGGGTTCCTATACATTATTATTATGAGCGGAACATTGAACAAAGTGATGCTGATCGGGCATCTGGGTGATGAGGTAAAAATGCACTATTTCGACGGTGGCGGTTGTATTGGGCGATTTCCAATAGCAACAAACGAGAGTTATACCAATAAAACTACAGGCGAAAAGGTGACCAATACCGATTGGCACAATATCGTTGTTCGGAACAAGGCAGCGGAGATTTGTGAAAAGTACTTGAGCAAAGGTGATAAAGTATATGTAGAAGGTCGTTTGAAAACCAGACAATGGCAAGGAGAAGATGGCAATACACGATATTCAACCGAAGTACAGGTTCATGATTTCACCTTTTTAAGTACGAAGAAAGAGAGTCAGGCCCAGGCCTCTCCGCAGCCAGCAAAGCCTGTTCAAAATATGGAATCGGCCCCACAACAGGCATCCCCGGCCGAACAGGAAGACGATCTTCCTTTTTAAAATAAACTAAATAGCAACTGTTGGACCCTGACCCCTTAAGTGTACTATTTTACTTCACAGCTTTTGATAGTGCCCTAGTGGTAAAAATCGTGATATTGGTTATTCTACTTGCCTGCTCGGCCCTAATTTCCGGTGCTGAGGTTGCACTTTTCGGATTATCCTCAACAGACCTTAATCAAATGGGGGAAAGCCAGGCCGCGAGAGGTACCATTATCACGAAATTATTAGATCGGCCAAAGAAATTGTTGGCTACGATTCTTATTGCCAATAATGCTATAAACATTGGTATAGTGCTATTATTCAGTACTATTGGCGATACCTTGTTCAGTACTGTCAATTATGAACTATTCGGATTTATAGATGTACGCTTCTTGCTCGAAGTTATTGTCGCCACCTTTTTGATTTTAATGTTCGGGGAAATACTTCCGAAGGTATATGCCAATAGAAACCGTATTGCTTTCTCACAGTACATGGCCTATCCCTTAAAAGCCCTAGACGTTGTGTTTTCGCCACTAAGCCTACCAATGCGCTCAGCGACCAATACCATGCACAACAAACTGGGAAAGCAAAAAACGAATATTAGTGTAGATCAGCTTTCTCAAGCATTAGAGCTGACTTCAGATGGGGACACTACCAAAGAAGAACAAAAGATTTTAAAAGGTATCGTTTCTTTTGGCAATACCGATACCAAACAAGTTATGCGTCCCCGTATTGATATTTTTGCGTTGAACGAAGAAATGAAGTTCGTTGAGGTAATGACCGAAGTAAAAAAACATGGCTACTCGCGAATACCCGTGTTTTCCGAGAATATGGATAATGTATTGGGGGTCCTTTATGTCAAGGATCTATTGCCCTATATAGACCGTAAAACCTTTGATTGGATTTCGCTTATCCGCGAGCCGTACTTTGTGCCCGAAAATAAAAAATTAGATGATCTCTTATTGGAATTTCAAGACAAAAAGAACCACCTTGCCGTGGTCGTTGATGAGTACGGAGGTACTTCGGGGATCGTTACCCTAGAAGACATCATCGAGGAAATAGTTGGAGATATCAGCGATGAGTTTGATGAAGAGGATTTGGTTTTTTCAAAGTTAGACGATTATAATTATGTCTTTGAAGGCAAGACCGCTTTGAAAGATTTTTACCGGGTCGTAAAGATCGCCAACGAAGAAGAATTTGAAAGCCAAAAAGGAGAATCGGAAACAATTGCGGGTTTTGTACTCGAAATAGCCGGAAGTTTCCCTAAAAAGGGGGCGAAAGTTAAATTCAACGACTATGAATTCGTGGTCGAAAGCCTTGACAAAAAACGACTTAAGCAAATTAAAGTTATGTTGCCAAATGAATAAGTTATCACGATTTTTTTGGAGCCTCTGTTTGGTGGCGTTCGTAGGGTGTAAGGAAGATGTACTGCCGAAACCCAGTGCTGAATTGCGTTTGGAATATGAGGAGGGTAAATTCGGAAAACTGGAAACAGATCAATTTGAATTTCAATTTAATGACAAGGCAATTTTGAAAGAGAAAAACTCCCGGTCATTGACCTTGGATTATCCCGAAATGAAAGGCACCATTTTTATGAACTATCGAAAGATCGATGGCAATCTGGAACAGCTGCTTCGCGACGCACAGAAGTTTAGTTATGAACATGTGGTCAAAGCAGATGGTATAGATGAAAGGGTTTTTAAGAACGAGGAGGCAAATGTTTATGGTAATTTTTATAGTGTTACCGGCGATGCTGCGTCTCAAGCACAGTTTTATGCTACCGATAGCACAAAACATTTCATAACAGGGTCTTTGTATTTCTATGCAAAGCCTAACTACGATTCCATTTATCCAGCGGCCGTTTATCTTCAGAACGATATGCTGACCATTATGGAAACCTTGAGGTGGAAATAACTTGGTTTCCTATTGCTTTTTTCACTGGTATTTTTTGTTACTTTTGAGAAGGGCCATTTAAAACGGTAAGCACGATGAACGTTTCTGATGAACTTCTATTCTTTTTTAGTGCATTAGGTGTTTTTAACGCCCTCTTGATCAGTTTCTACTTTTTCTTTGTAAAAAAGCCGAGAAGCATATCAAATTTCTTTTTAGGTATTTTGCTCTTGATGCTTGCCCTTAGGGTCGGCAAATCGGTATTCTACTACTTTAACCCTGAATTAAATCTAAATTTTATTAAGGTAGGCCTAGCGGCCTGTATATTGATCGGGCCTTCGTTATACTTTTATATGAAGTCCCTGGTGCATGACAATGTTAAAATCCGATTCTGGAAACTGCATTTCTTGGTACTACTCGCCTTATCTGCTATTGTCGGTTTTTTGTTCCCTGAAACCCATGATCCTGGTCTTTTAAACAATATAAGTTGGATGACCATAATCTATACCATTTGGTTTGGCTATATCATCGCTGCTGGCTGGGTTCTAAGGCGTACGATCGCTAAAATTTTCAAAAGTGGAGAAAAACTAACAGCTCTTGATTTTTGGGCCTTGAGTATTTTCGTAGGCAATTTAATCATATGGGTGGCCTATAGTACCTGTTCCTATACTTCTTACATTGTTGGTGCATTATCCTTTTCATTTATCTTTTACCTACTTTTTCTATTGATTCATTTTCGTAGGACCAAAGGCGCGATTTTCGACAATTCTGCCAAGTATTCCAATAAAAAAATAGACCCTTCAGAAGTAGAAACCCTCTCACTAAATTTGAAGGATTTATTGGAGAAAGAGAAAATCTACACACGCTCAGACCTCAAGCTATCGGATGTTGCAGCTAAAATGAACATTCTGCCCCATACCCTTTCACAATTGATCAATGAGAACTTGGGGAAGAGTTTTACCTTGCTAATAAACGAGTATCGTGTTCGTGAGGCCAAAAGTCTGATTGAAACCAATGCCCATATGAAGCTTGAAGCTATTGGCTATGATTGTGGTTTCAATTCAAAATCTACTTTCTATTCCGCTTTTAAGAAGATAACGAAAACCACGCCGGCGAAATATAAAGAGACTATATCCTAAAGATTCCTTAAATACCTTCTCGATTTATAAATCAGTACTCCAGATTTATAAGTAAAACCTACTTTCATTACTGTTCGAATTAATTTTGGAATTGAATCTAAATTGAATCAAAATGAAGAAAATAGCCTATTGCCTTTCTACCGTATTCTTATTGGTTGTTGGTTGCAAGGAAAATTCAAATCTTGCACATAACAAAGCAGAGGTTTCAGAACCAAAAGAACAGGTGCTGTTTATTGTTTCGAATGCTCACTTTTATGGGGATACCGATATAAATGCATCAAATCACTTCTTGGAAATAGTAGCGGCATATGATGTCTTTGCAAAGGCAGGTTATGGAATCGATTTTGTAAGTCCGGAAGGCGGAGCCATACCGATAGGCTATATCAGCACCTCAGATCCGTTGCAAAAAGAATACCTCTATAACAACAAATTCATGGATGCTCTTGAGACAACCAATAAACCCTCGGAAGTAATAGCCTCAGACTATCGCGCAGTATACTATGGCGGAGGGGGAGCCGCAATGTTCGGAGTTGCCGAAAACCATGCGATCCAAGAAATTGTAATGGAGGTTTACGAAGAACATAATGGAGTGGTCTCGGCAATTTGTCACGGTACTGCAGGTATCGTAAATCTAAAAACGCAGGACGGCAAGTACGTATATGCAGGAAAAAAAGTCAATGGTTTTCCAGATATTTTCGAAAATAAGGATGCCGAATATTATAGGACGTTTCCTTTTTCAATTCAAGAAACGATTAAAGAAAGAGGGGGTGACTTTCAGTATTCCGAGAAAGGTTGGGACGGCTTCTATCAAGTAGATGGGCGCTTGATTACTGGGCAAGACCCTACTGCAGCAGCGATGGTGGCAGAAAAAATTATTGAGGTATTACAGCAATCATAAATCACACTTAAGATAAAAGATATGAAAAATTTACTAGTACTATTGGCATTACTAAGCTATACCGTATCGTTCGCTCAAGAGGTACAGAAAAGACAAATTAGTCCGGCACAGATAGATGCTGTTTTTTCCCAATGGGATACTTCCAATAAGCCGGGCATTGCCGTTGGGGTCTTGAATGATGGCCATATTGTCTATACCAAAGGGTACGGGCTAGCCAACTTGGAGCACCAGATTCCCATTAGCCCTAAAACTAAGTTCCATATTGGGGACTTGGCCAAGGAATTTACGGTTTATGCCCTTTTATTATTGGAACAGCGTGGAAAATTATCTCTTCAAGACGATGTTCGAAAGCATTTGCCAAAATTAAAATCATTTCCTAGGCCCATTACTATAACACAATTGTTGCACCATACCAGTGGGTTGAACGATATAGAGGTTTCCAAAGCCCTCGCCGGATGGATGCCAGGAGATGTATTCACGAAAGCACAGGCCTATACCATGATTACATATGAATTAAAGTCGGCTCCAAAAAGTGGAAGTGTACAACGCCCCTCCGATGCCAATTTTATGCTGCTCGAAGATCTTATAGCAGAAATCGGTGAAATGTCTTATGTTGATTTTGTGACCAAAGAAGTTTTTGAGCCTCTAGGGATGAAGAACTCGGTCTTTGATACAAATGGGGCTGTAATTGCCGATAAGGCCCAAGGTTACTTCGTTCAGAACGATAGCTTTGCGAATTCGATATTAAGCCGAAACCACTCACTTGTCTCAGATGTCTTTACCACCGTTGGCGATATGTGTTTGTGGGCCAAAGAACTCGGAGATCCAAAAATTGGCACTGCCCAAATGGTTGAAAAGTTCGATGGTCTTTCAATAGTTAACGAACGGCCTGTAGAAGAAGTTAATGCAGCCTTATACACTGGGGCTCACCGATATTGGAATTTCAGGGGTGCCAAGAAATTATATCATATCGAGGTGGCAGGCGGGTATGCCAGCAAATTGATACGTTATCCTGATTATGACCTTGCCGTTGTCATCATGGGCAATGATGGAGCCTATAACGGATATGCAGGTACTGGCGCCAGTGAGCTATATATCGAGGATTTCTTAGAAGATACGCAGGATGCCCCTGTAGAAATTAAATCTAGAAAATTATCGGAAAAACAACTTATGGCCTTTGAGGGCGACTATTGGGATATTGATAATCATTCAAGCCGCAAAATTCATGTAAAAAATGATACTCTGCGATATTTTAGAGGCCCAGGTAATGAAAGTGCTTTGGTGCCGCTAACCAAAAACACCTTTAAAATGATGACCTGGGGCGATGTAACAGTGAGCTTTGATTCATCAACAAAGCCTGTAACAATGAAGGTCATCGTAGGCGATGAAGTTTCCAATTTGGTTGCTTATGATACTGAAGCAAGTTGGACGAAGAAGCTAAGTCAGTTTGGTGGTAGCTATTATGCCGAAATATTGAATACTACATATACCGTTCTCCAAAAAGAGGGTAAGTTGGTGCTGGCGCATCCTAGATTGGGTGTGATTAATTTAGACCCCAAAATACAGGATCAGTTCGCGGGTGACCAAAGACATTTTTCATCTGTGCTTTTTAAAAGAGACATGAAGGGAACTGTAATAGGTTTTTACCTGGCCACTCAGGGTATAGCGGATATTTGGTTTCAGAAAGAGTCCACCTCAAGAGAAATTTCGGTAAAAACGAAATGAACGACTACCTTGTAAAAAAATATTTAGTCTAACATTTCAAAAAACGACATAATGAATTTGAAAAAAGTAATTGTCCTAATACTATTAGTAGGTGGAATCCAAGGGACACATGCACAAACCGATTTAGAAGCGATTACCAGTACATTGATGGACTATATTGAAGGTACCGCCAATGGAGAACCGGAACGGGTTGAAAGGGCCTTTCATTCTGAACTTAACCTATATAGTGTTCGAAACGATAGTTTGAGTGTCTGGTATGGTCAAGATTATACAGGAGGGATTACCGAAGGAAAGAAAAGCAATCGTATTGGAAGAATTGTATCGATAGATTATGAGAACGATGCGGCCATAGCCAAAATTGAAATCTTGATGCCGAATGCTAAGAGAATATATACCGATTATCTAATGCTATTGAAATATCAAGCGAGGTGGAAGATAATTCACAAGTCCTATACCTATGTGAATTATCCCGAATCACATAACTAGACATCAAACTAAATGAAAGAACGAACGGTCATATTCTTTTTTGCCATACTTATTACCTCAGTAGCATTTGCTCAAATTTCATCGGATTTCACGAAAAATACCGATACTATATTTAATTCTTGGGATAGCACAAATGCACCGGGTGGGGCGGCCTGCGTTCTAAAAGACGGGAAAATTGTATACCTAAAAGGATTTGGTGTTGCCAATTTGGAAACCGGGGAATTAATCACGCCTCAAACCAAGTTTCAACTAGGGGAAATGTCTAAGCAGTTTACGACTTTGGCAATTCTCTTACTAGAACAGCAAGGCAAAATCAATAGAAACGACGACATTCGCAAGTTCCTCCCCGAATTACCAACATTTCCGCACACAATTTCAATAGAACATTTATTAAACCATTCTAGCGGTCTTTACGATATTAACAAGATGTATACCGTACTGAATGGTTCTGGGCAGATAAAGACCCAAGAGGAAGCCATAAAATTGATAGCCTCCCAAAAAAACCTTGCTTTTGAACCAGGTACAGCGTTTTCGTTTCATGAATCGGTTACGGAATCGGTTTTGATGGCTGAAATTGTGGCAAGAAGTTCTGATAAATCGTTTGCTGATTATGTAAAGACCAATATTTTCGAACCCTTGGGCATGAAGAATTCATTAATAAGGGATGATAGCGACGTCATAATTGCTGAACTGGCTCAGCCGTATCAAAAAGAAGGAGATCATGCTTTTAAAAATCTTGAAGTTAGGAGCAGTGTTGTAGGTGCAATTAATGGCTACAGCACAGCTGAAGATCTTGCAAAATGGTATTTGAACTATTCAAATCCCCAAGGTAGTCTGGGGCTACTTGTTCAAAAATTAGATACTCCCGTTCATCTTTCTGATGGTAAAGAATTCGTCTATTATTGGGGTAAAATGGCTATTGGGCGTGAATTCACACATCCAGAAAGAGGTATTCCGATATTTTGGAATTATGGCTTGCAAGGAGGTTATGGTTCGAATGTCTTTCGTTACCTTGATCAAAATACCATGTCCTTCGTTTTGGGCAATAGCAATCAGTATAATGGGGCCTTGGCCCAAGCAGCGATAAATCCGCTCGTAATGGACCAATATCCCTTGCCAGCGAACATTGATTTCAAAACTAAGAAAATTAAAAAATTAAGTGTTCAGAAGTTAAAAGCTTTTGAGGGCAATTATTGGTTTAAGGAAGGCTATGCATCGCAGCTATTTGTGGAAAACGATACCCTACGTACCAAATGGTTGTTTGGAAAAAGTTACCAGACCTTAGTGCCCCTATCTGAAAACACCTTTCAGCAGTATGCTATTATGGAAGACAGCAGACTTTTCGAATTTAGAAAAGAGGGCGATGACCTAAACCTCCTCTTTACATATAATGAAAGTAGACCTGATTTAATGGTACGTTATAAGCCTTTAGAACTCTCCGCACAGGCTTTACAGGCATATACTGGCACCTATTATAATAAAGAGTACGCTATGGTGTTTAATTTTTATGTAGAAGATGGTCAATTGGTAGCCAATAATCTGAATCATCAAGGTATAAAGTTCAGACCTGTAATGAAAGATGTTTTTACAAGCACTTCTATGTTCTTCAATGCGCTAAATTTCGGGAGAGACAATTCTGATGTAATTAGGAATTTTACCATGGTAACAGACGGGGTTCACGGGCTAGAGTTTAAGAGAGTCATCTCGGAGGCAAATTCGAAATAATCGAGCCTTAATAATATCTTTTTGTAACGATTCTTAAAAAGTAGAGTTTTCTATTATAGTCTAACATCAATTAAAAAATGACTATCATGAAAACTACCTTTAAATGTATTCTATTACTGACTGCCTTTATCATCTGCGGAATCGTAGGCGTCAATTCCCAAACAATCAATTACCAAGCGTCATCGAATCAGCAAACTTCCTATAATATTTTTTCGAAAAACGCCAAGATCAACAATGGGTTCTGGACTGCGAGTATTGAAAAAAATGAAATAGGATTGTTGCTTACCAACCAGGCCGGAAGTCGAAACCCCGGATTTGTGATTACCACAAGCTTTCCTAAGAATATATTTACCCCTATAGCTGGGGGAAATGGGTACGAGATCATCCGAGAATCGGGTACCCTAAGCCTAATGGGCACTTTTTCCGAGACAGAAGGTTCGGGTAAATTTACCTTCACATCAAATGAGCAATTCATCGCCTTTTTGGAACGTAACCGAATTGATACCAATGTCGAAGACATCTATTTATTTAAGGCCTTCTTAGGAAATCTGAATAAAGATTTTGTAAATGGCATTAAAGAAAGAGGCTACGATAGCACGCTAAAAGAATTAACCAAGTTGACCACACATGGGGCTACCTTAAATTATATAGATGAACTCGCAGCTGCAGGCTATAAAGGATTGGAGCTAAATATGATTTCTAAATTCGCCATTCATGATATTACGATTGAGTACATACAGGAACTGTCGAAAGCAGGATACTCAAAAATGGACCCTAACATGCTCAAAAAATTCGCAATACACGATATTAGGATTGATTATATTAAGGAACTCAACGCTTTGGGATATGGGAATCTAAGCCCTGAAATGCTCAAAAAATTTGCTGTCCACCAAATTTCACCAAAATATATCAAGGGGCTTTCTTCAGTTGGCTTTGACAATCTAGATTCCGAGATGCTCAAGAAGTTCAAAGTACACAACATTAGTGCTACATATATAAAGTCACTACAAGATCTAAATTTAGAACGCTTGTCAGCACAGACTATAAAAAAGGCCAAAGTGCATAATGTTTCAGCTGCCTATGTAAAAAATGCCAGGAGCAATGGGTACGTTTATACTTCTTTGTCCGATTATATCCGCTTGAAAATCAGAGGGGAAGGTTAATTCTAGTTTCCTCAATATCTGTGGATTATAGAATTATGGAAACAAATTTTGTGGGGTACGTTCTCCATAAAATTTGTTTCTTTGTTTTTATGAACGTCGATAGTGAAATCTATAAGCATATTGAACTTTTTGTAGGCAGTATCGGCGTTATCCTAAGCTTGTTCTTTGCTACCTATCTTTTTATAACCCGCAGAAATCAGCCACGAGCGAATGTATTTTTGGCACTGTATCTTTTGGCCTTTAGTTTACGCATTGGGAAGTCTTTATTCTTCAATTATTTCCCCATTGACCCGGTCATTCGCAATGTTTTTCTTGGGGTGCTCCTTGCCGTAGGACCCTCACTTTGGTTCTATACAAGGTTTTTATTCGATCCAGAATCTTCATCTTCCAGACCAAAGATTCTCTTGCATTATATTCCTATGATACTCTTCATTTCATTTTGTTGGATCATTCCTAATGATGGGTCTGTCCTAGGAAGCTTCTTTTATTTATCATTGATAATTCATATTGTGATATATACCTTGTTTGCTATTTTTTGGTTAAAGGGCCAGGACAAAATTGGCTTTTCCAATAGCAAGCTGCATATGGTGCAGTGGTTGTTCTATTTCCAAATCGCGACTTTGGCAACCGCGTTCGTTTACCTTTTGATTTCGGTCGAGGTGATTCCGTATTATCTGGGTATGGCTTTCTTTTTCTCTGTGACAATCATTTTTTTTTCTATTTGGGCACTCAGGAACCCTTATTTGTTCAGGCAAACAACTAAGAAGTATACCGGTTCGAATATCGGAGGAGAGGAAGCCGAGTTTTATCTTCAAAAATTGAATGGCTTATTGGTCTCTGAAAAATTATTTCTAGACCCAGATTTGAAACTTTCTAAACTCAGCAAAGCCCTAGGAATAAGTCCGAAGCAATTATCACAGGTCATCAATCAGTCATTGAATATGAACTATTCTAGATACATTAGCCAATTTCGAGTCGAAGAAGCAAAGCGCTTGCTGTTGTTACCGGATTATGCACATCATAAAATATCAAGTATCGCCTATGACTCGGGCTTCAATAGTATCTCTTCTTTTAATAACGCCTTTAAAAAATTGACTGGCATGACGGCCATAGAATATCGTCAGACTGATCGGCAAGGTTAAAATATTCCTAAATACGTGAATTTTCTATGCCAAGATCATGATTTTGGTAGGAAACTAGACATGGGGAGTCCATTTTTGACCAAAATTTCCAATAGTGCTCCTATGTACAAATTAATTACAATTTCATTTCTCCTTATCTGGAGCTGTGATACTGCCCCAAAAACAGTAAAGAAAGTTGAACATCATCCTCAAAAA
>CALIJE010000112.1 GCA_938017825.1 uncultured Flavobacteriaceae bacterium | reverse complement strand
AGGGCTTGCATTGTAGGAAATTATAACAAAATAAAGGTATTATTATTGTGCAAAATACCACCTATCGGTGGTCGTAGGCAAAGCGCCATTCGACTACTGAAAACTACCATTCACCTTTTCACGACCAAAATGCACGCCAATCGCTGCTATATTCGTTTCAGAATTTTATGCTAACAACAAAAATTTTATCAAAGACCTAGTTCAAATTTAAAATCTTAACCTATGAAAATTTTAGCTATCGACGACCAACAACTGATCTTACTATCAGTTCAAAAAAGACTTACGGAAATAGGGTACGAAGTCAAAACTGCGAATTCCACACAAGAGGGTATTATGTTGTACAACGACTTTAAACCAGACCTTGTGCTATTAGATATGAACATGCCCGAAATGTCGGGTAGAAACCTGGTTCAATGTACAGGTACCGAAGTGGTCAAATACATTCGTCTCTTCATGAAGCACGATACTCCGATTCTAGTAATGTCTGGAAATACCGACGAAAGTGTCATTTTGGAAAGTTTTAGTCTTGGTATCAACGACTATATGAAAAAGCCTGTGAGTCTCGATGAAATGACCGCAAGGATTAAGCGTATCATTGGTGCCCCTAAGGAACAAAAAAGGGCGTCACTAAAAGATGCTCAGGAACAGCTTATTCAAAAGCATTGTGTAGGTGTTGTAATTCCTTGTTATAATGAAGAGGAACGTTTGTCAACGGCCGAATTCAAAAATTTCGCCCACAAAAATTTGGGGTACCATCTATGCTTTGTAAATGATGGCAGTACAGACAACACCTTAGAAGTACTACAAGAACTTAGAACTGCATACCCAGACCATATCAGTGTCTTCAATTGCAAAAAAAATGGCGGGAAGGCCGAAGCAGTGCGCCAAGGAATTCAGCATTTGGTCAAAGATCCGCAGTTTGACTACGTTGGCTTTTTGGATGCCGATCTATCGACCGATTTTAGAGACTTTGACGATTTGGTCAAAACCATTGAAACCTCAGATTTCAAAATTGTAAGTGGGTCAAGAATCGCGCGAATGGGTGCTGATATTACAAAAGAATCTGCTCGTAGGTTCATTAGCACGACCATTAACCTTATTATACAGACCATCTTGGGAATGCCATTTAAAGACACACAATGCGGTGCCAAAATAATGGATCGCGATATCGCTTCGCGCATGTTCAAGGAAAAATTTATTACCAAATGGTTATTCGATGTTGAAATATTTATGCGCATGAAGAAATTCTATGGCCGAAGCTATGCCCAAGAATTGATTTGTGAACAGCCATTAAAGCGATGGATTCATGCAGATGGCTCAAAATTATCTATGAAAGACTCCGTAAAGATAGTGGGTCAGCTGGCCAAGATATCATTTCATTATGGATGATCTTAAGAACATCTCATCATAGAAATTACATGCTGTAGCTATTAGTTACATTACCATTTATATAACATTTTCGCCGAATCAATACTCTTTTGTATACTGCTTACTACAAATGAGTGAGTGGTCTAGTTTGCTATGTGGTCCTCAATATTAGGTTCATAACAAAAAGGGCATGTTTCACCATGAAAATAACTCCTATCACAACATTTATTTCGATGAACAAGGGATTTAATCAATCTTTGCAGTCTGCACTTTGTCCCGCTATCATTTTCGAAATAAACTAACCTTAGTACCACTGAAGGTATTCAAGGTGACCTCAATTACTAATATGAAACATTTTATCCCCCTAAAATGGACATCTGCTTTTGTCTTAAACAATCAATTCAATTCAAATAGTTGCAATCAATCCGTTACCAAAAAGGGTCGATTGATCATCAGCTTAGGTTTAATCTTGCCTCATAAAGAAGTATGAGTATAGGAACCTTATCGTGCAAAAGGCATAATACCAAGCGTTCAGAGCGGCAACTTCGAACTTAATAAGATCGAGTTAACCTTACAATTAGGTGGGGTTTGCAACCGAACGGGGATACTGGAATTTGAAACAAAGGAGTATTGATGATGATAAAGCTTTTAAAGGAATCTGCAATGGAAGGGTATACTTGAAGAGAAGCGAATAGCTTTCGGAAGGTGTTTACTGCTATATCATTGACTGCCTGAACAATTGAACGGCCAAAAATTAAAAATGGACATCCGAATGGTGACCGATAAGCTTATAAAATTCCCCAATATAAAAGACATGAAAAACAAAATCCTAACAGTAGCGCTCCTCTTGACCGCAATAGGTGGTATGGTAGCACAACAAGATGCACAGTACACCCAATACATGTACAACACCATTGCCGTGAATCCCGGTTACGCCGGTTCCAGGGGAGTATTAAGCATTACTGGTCTGTATAGGGCGCAATGGGTTGGATTGGATGGATCCCCAACAACACAAACACTAAACATAAATTCTCCGGTTTCGGAACGCGTGGGGTTAGGATTATCGATTGTCAATGATGAAATCGGAAATGGAACCAATCAAGATACTTATTTCGATGCCGTTTTCTCATATACCTTGCCTACCTCCCTCACGGGCAAGTTATCGTTTGGACTAAAAGCCGGTGGGCATTTGTTAAATATAGATTTCAATCAACTCCAAAACTATAATCCAGATTTGAATACGGCCGGAACCTCGAATATCGATAGGAAGTTTTCGCCTAATATCGGCGCTGGGGTCTATTATCATACCAGGCAATTCTATTTGGGGCTTTCGATTCCAAATTTTTTGAAAACAAAGCATTTTGACAATTCTGATACAGAATCGTTTATAGCGTCGGAACGAATGAATCTGTACCTTATAACCGGTTATGTATTTGATTTGAACCCTAACTTGAAATTCAAACCAGCCATTTTGATAAAAGCAGTCTCCGGGGCGCCCTTACAGGTCGATTTTTCGGCCAATTTTATGCTACAGGAAAAGGTTACATTAGGAGCTGCCTACAGATGGAATGCCGCACTAAGTGGCTTATTAGGTTACCAGTTTAGCGACCAATTTATGGTAGGCCTAGCTTATGATAGAGAGGTCACGGAGCTGGGAAATACATCTTTTAATGATGGGTCTTTCGAAGTAATGTTACGTTATGAACTCAAAACAAACTATAAGAATGTCATAACTCCCAGATTCTTTTAAAACATGGCCATAATAATCCAAAAAGTAAAATTTATAGCCTTCTTGTTTTTACCAAAGGGGTGTTTAACCACCAAACAAGACATATAAAACCCAAAAAAGGGTGACAGACTTCTCAAATTTCGCTTACCAAATTGCAATCGTTGCTGATTTGCGAGCCGCCGATAATACGGTAGGGCCATACAGATAGATGTAATTCCAAATTGAACTACTCGACATGCATAGTTGTACCACCGTCCTAAAAAGCCTTGCTATACGATTTGAGATGACGTACGCAACAAAAAAGACAGCCATAATAGCTGTCTTTAGGGTGTGAACCCATTCGGTTCATCACATTACATTAAAGGCCGGTACTAAATTTCGAAAACCTTCGCCTTAGGAGCATTCTTCTTGATAGAAGCGATTCCCTTGTTCATTGCAGAGGTACCAGAATACATCTCGCTAGAACCGATTACTTGACCATTCGAAGACTTTAAGCTAAAGTATGGAGATCCGTTCTTCGCTTTTTTTCTGTCGAACATTTTGTCATTCTTACAGTTCTTACGAACTGACTCGATTCCATTCTCGCAAGCTTTTTTCGTGCTGTAACCTTGACTGCTCAAAATTACTTGGTGGTTACCCGCTTTTAGGTTGAACCTAAATTTACCTGCTTTGTCTTTTTTGATTTCAAATTTACCCATGGTAATTACAAATTTTTTAGTTTTTAATTAAACTCAAATTTTTACAATTTATTTTGTACCAGATGCTTAAATACCATTTAAACAACTCTTTAAAGATAAAACAAATTTCTATTGATTGTAATTACTACAAATAAATACTCTCGATCTCATCCTTGAACTTTTCGCGAATCACCCTCCTTTTCAATTTTAGGGTCGGAGTCAGTTCGGCATCGGAGCCGTCTTCATGAAAAGGTAGCCAAGGACTCGCGATCAACTTGAACTTCTTGATCTGTTCTACATGGCTGAACTCCGGGTTATACTTATCAATAAGCTTTTGATACCGCTTTATTACTTTTTTATGTTGAATAATTTGGTTTAAGCCTGTCCACGGAATTTCCTTTTTCTCACAATAACTTTTCAGCGCTTCTTCGGCAGGAACAATAAGAGCGGAAACGAATTTCTGTTTGTCACCGATCACCATCATCTGCTCTATCATAAACTCTTCCTTTACCCTATTTTCAATAGGCGCAGGGGCCACATACTTGCCTCCAGAAGTCTTTAACAACTCTTTCTTGCGATCTGTAATCTTTAGGAATTCGCGCCCAGTTGGTCCTTTGACTATCTTGCCAATATCGCCTGTACAAAACCATCGTCGCCTATCAATTTCTCGGAACACCTGTGCATTTATCTCTGGCTTTTTATAATAGCCCAACATTACATTTGGGCCATGTGCCAATATCTCGCCCTCACCTTCCCTGTAGTCGCCTTCCTGGTCAATTAAAACTTCAACGCCCTCGATTACCGGTCCGGCAGTACCCAACATCGCGCCTCCTGGTTCCATAGTATTTACGGTTATGGTCGGAGAGGTTTCCGTTAAGCCGTAGCCCTCTCTAATTGGTATACCGGCAGCACAAAAAACGCGCATGATTTTTACAGGACAGGGAGCTGCACCGGTAACGATTGCCTTCACTTCACCTCCTAGGGCTTCGCGCCATTTGCTAAATATCAATTTATCGGCAATACCCCATTTCAACTTTTTTCCAAAGGATAACTTCTGGTCTAACTTATAATCATCCGTAAGGCTTAATGCCCAAAAGAATAGCTTCTTTTTGGCTCCATCGAGACTTAGGCCTTTGTTATAAATAGCCTCGTATATTTTCTCTAGAAGTCGTGGTACGGTACTGAAAGTCGTTGGTTTAACAGCGGCAAGGTCACCGTCAGGGCCACTTAGGTTATCAGTACCTGCAAAATAGGTGGCACACCCTCTATAGTAATAAACCATTGAGACCGCACGTTCAAAAATATGGCAGAGCGGTAAAAAACTCAGTACATTATCCCCTGTATCCGCAGCCATTAATTCTGAAGTTTTGATGACGACATGCATCACATTGTTATGGGTGAGCATTACCCCTTTCGGATTTCCGGTAGTCCCTGAAGTGTAAATTATGGTAAATAGATCTTCCCCCACAATCTCCTTTTTAATTTCATGAACCTTATCCAAATTGTCAGTACTCCATAAGTCTTCCCAAAAAGGTTTTCCATCTACCTTATCCAAGGTAAAAATACTTTCGAGGGTTGGAACATTCGGTTTTGCACCGTTCAGCTTGTCGTACAAATCCCCTCCACCACAAAAGGCAGCTTTGACCTCAGCCTCTTTTAGGATATACTCGTATTCCCCGACACTAATGGTGGGGTATAAGGGAATACTGATCATACCGCACATTTGAATGGCAAAGTCCAGGATCATCCATTCTGGCCGGTTTTTATAGACCACCATGGCCACTTTGTCACCTGCTCTAAGACCCAGATTTAAAAGACCGGAGGCCAATTGCTCAGAATAGGTCACCACCTCCTGGGAGCTGTAGCTTTTCCAGGACCCTGAAGGATTGCGACCGTTAATGGATTTTTCTAGGGGGTATTTTTCGTTTTGTAGATAGAGGAGGTCAAAAAGTCTGGTCATTGATTTGCTGTTTTTCGAGGCTTTAATGTACAAAAAAATACAAGAGGTTTCTTTGTGGTAACCTGGTATATTCAGCCTCACTCAAACATCAAACTAATAAATTCGGCCACACAGGCCGGTTTTTCAGCACCCCTTATTTCAACGGTACAATGCCAGGTGATTTTTAAGCCTGTGTCTCCATAATCTTCGATTTTGGAAATTTTCCCCACTAGGCGAAGCTCACTGTCTACCAGAACTGGGTTAGGAAAACGAACTTTGTTTAATCCGTAATTCACCCCCATTTGGGCACTTTTTACGTGGATCAACTCTTCCAACATTTTGGAGATAATAGAAACCGACATAAAACCATGCGCTACAGGTTTTTTAAAAGGCGAATACTTGGTTGCTTTTTCTACATCTACATGTATCCATTGAAAGTCCCCTGTGGCCCTTGCAAAATCATTGATCATTTCTTGGGTTACGGTCATCCAATCTCCCTGAGGGAGTTGCTTACCTTCCAGTTCACGAAAGGCCTCAAAATTTTCTATTGTCAATTTTGCCATGATCTTATCTTGAAGTTCCTCCATCTATAGTTAGGCAAATTCCTGAAACAAAACGTGCCTCATCAGATGCCAAATACAAATAGCCATACGCGATATCAATAGGTTGTGCCACTGTTTTCAAAGGAATGCTGGCCTTGATCGCAGCAAAATGTTCTTCTGGAATCTTATCGACCATATCGGTCATGGTAAAGCCCGGCGCAATGGCATTCGCCGTTATACCGTGCTTGCCCAATTCAACCGTCCATGTTTTTGACATCGCAATTACGCCTGCCTTGGTAGCCGCGTAATTGGTTTGGCCGAAATTGCCACGCAGACCAACATTGGAAGCAGCGCTAACGATACGCCCGTACTTGTTCGCCTTCATATAGGGAGCAGCAGCTTGGGTACATAAAAAGACGCCCTTTAAATTTACCTCGATGACCGCATCCCATTCGTCTTCGCTCATTTTTTCGAGCGTTCGATCTCTGGTAATACCGGCATTATTGATCAAGATATCCAAAGCACCATGGGTTTCATTTACTTGCGCGAAAAGCGATTCAACCGCCTCCTTATCGGTAACTGAAACCGAATGGAATTCTGCTTTCCCACCATTTGTATTGATATCATCTGCTACCTTTTGGCCTTGAGGAAGCAGGTCTACTATAATAACTGTTGCCCCTTCTTCGGCAAATAGCTCAGAAACCGCCTGCCCGATTCCTCGCGACCCACCGGTTACCACTGCCACTTTGTTTTTTAATCTCATACGCTTCTTATTTTTTAGTTAACCACCTTCATAGGCCCTGGCAAGGTGCCAAAACATGATCTAGGTTTTGCAATACGTTCTTTTTAATTCACGAAACTTTTACAATCAATTTTCCTTTCACTTTTCTATCGGTCATCTCTTCTAAAGCCTTAGAGGTTTCCTCCAATGCATAAATCGCATGTATATGTGGTTTTAATTTGCCTTCCGCATGCCATTGCATCAAGGTCATGGTATTTTGCATATTCGCTTTAGGATTCTTCATGGCAAAGGCTCCCCAGAAAACACCCACAATCGAGGCTCCTTTTAGCAGCGGCAGATTCAATGGCATTTTAGGAATATCACCGGCCGCAAAACCAACGACCAGGAATCTTCCGTTCCAGGCGGTTCCCCTGAGGGCAGCTTCTGAATAGGTGCCACCTACCGGGTCGTACACTACATCGACACCCTTACCATCGGTCAATTCTTTTAACCTGGTTTTAAGATCTTGTGTCGTATAATTTATTGTTTCGTCTGCGCCATATTGCGTACATAAGGCCAATTTATCATCTGTTGAGGCCGCCGCAATAACATTGGCGCCCATTAGTTTTCCCAATTCCACGGCAGCCAAGCCAACCCCACCTGAGGCACCCAAAACCAAAAGGGTCTCACCTTCGGCTAAGCGACCTCGGTCTTTCAAAGCGTGGTATGAAGTACCATACGCCATTAGGAATGAGGCAGCCGTTGGGAAATCCATTTGGGGCGGCTTTGGAAAACAGGCATTCGCAGGCACCAAGACTTCTTCGGCCAGGGCACCGTGCGCTACAAAGCCAAAAACTTCCTGACCTATCTTTAAGTGGGTAACGCCCTCCCCTACTTCTTTTACAACACCGGCCACATCGCTGCCAGGAGTAAAGGGCAGTTCTGGTTTGAATTGATATAAACCTCGGATGATTAAGGTATCCGGGAAATTTAGCCCACATGCCCTTACGGAAACCAGCACTTCTTTAGACCCTGGTGTCAAGTCTTCCACTTCCTCCAATATTAAAGAAGAGGGCGGACCATATGCTTTACATCGTATTGCTTTCATTGGTCTTCGATTACTTTGAGCACTAGTTTCCCCATTTTGTCGCCTGAAAACAAACGGTTGTATGTCTCCGGGAAATTCTCAATGCCTTCATAGATATCCTCGCGACTTTTCAGTTTTCCTTGGGCCATCCAACTTCCCAATTTTTGTGCCCCTTCTTTATATCTGTCTGCATAATCAAAAACGACCATCCCAGTCATACTTGCCCTATTTACAAGTAGTGAAAGGTAATTGCTGGGACCTTTTATTTTGGTTTTGTTATTGTATTGCGAAATCGCGCCGCAAATTACGATTCGCGCATGCATTCGCAAACGAGTTAGTGCGATATCCAAAATTTCACCACCTACATTATCGAAATATATGTCGATTCCCTTCGGACATTCCTCCTTAAAGCGGGTCGCCACATTTTCATTTTTGTAATCGATACAAGCATCAAAACCCAATTCATCAACCACATAATTGCACTTGTCGGGGCCACCGGCTATACCAACTACCTTGCATCCTTTGATTTTGGCGACCTGACCCACAATGCTGCCCACAGCCCCGGCAGCACCTGAAACTAAGACGGTTTCTCCTTCCTTTACCTTGCCTACTTCCGTAATTCCGAAGTAAGCTGTCATGCCCGGCATTCCCAAGGTGCCGATATACATTGGTAGCGGGGCCAAATTTGGATCAACGGGATAAAATCCTTTTCCGTCAGTGACCGCATACTGCTGCACCCCACCGGTACCCGCAACATACTGCCCAACTTGAAATTTTGAATTTTTAGAGGCCACCACCTCGCCGACCGAACCAGAACGCATTACCGATCCCAGTTCCATCGGGGCGATATAGGACTTTCCCTCGTTCATCCATCCGCGCATGGCCGGGTCTAAGGATACATAATGTTGTTTGATCAATAATTGGCCCTCTTCGATTTCAGGAATAGGATTCGTCTCCAATGACCAGGTCGACGCATCAGCTTCTCCTTCAGGTCTCTTTACAAATAATAGTTGTTTGTTCATATATGGGTTCTTATTTATGCTATATTCTTACTAGGTTCGTCTAAGCCTTTACTCTTCTCTTTTAAGCAGAAAATTGACATTGCACTTCTACTTCGTACACCTACTTTTTCTTTGTTGAAAAACTTTCTACATACGCTTTCATCTTTGCGCGTATTTCTGGTTTCCACCAAAGTTCATTGGCCTCTCTCAAGGAATTTTCAGCCTTTAGATCTAATTTGTCCAAAAGGTGCTTTCGAATTTTGCTTTTGGTATTGATCAGAATTTCCTGATCTGCCATCATGTATTTTTGCATTTGTTGTTCTGCTCGTTCCAATACCTTTTCCAAAGGAAGCAACTCATCTACCAAGCCGGCTGCCAGGGCTTCTTTTCCGGACAGCAGTCTGCCTTCCAAAATATACCTACTTGCCAGACCATTGCCCATCCAAAAAGCATAGACCTCCGTGAGGTTCTGGCTGATTTGAATATTGACCGCTACTTCGTTTAAGCCGATGACATATTGTTCACCATCTGCCATATAGCGGTTATCGCTTGTTACCGCCAAAACACAACCTCCGGCAGGCGAATGCCCCGTTATGGCCGAAATAAAGGGTTTTTTGAACTGTACCAATTCCAGATATAGCGCACCAAATGAGACAAAGAAATCTTTCATTTGAGGTTTGTCGTACTGAAATAGTTCGATCAAATCAAGGCCCGCTGAAAAATAATGTGGTTGTCCCGTGAGGATGACTCCTTTTATCTCAGGATTTTCTCCCAATTTGTAAAACGTATCACGAAGATCTTGCACCATTTCAAAGTTAATGGCATTGACCTTGCCGCGATTCATTTTTACTACCGCATAGGTCTCTTTATATGTAACCTCTAATGTATTCATCTATTTTTTATAAGGATGTTCCACCGTCTAACGTTATCGTTTGGCCTGTTATAAATTTTGAGTTCTCTGATGCCAGCCAGCAAATAGCTTCGGCAATTTCTTCAGCTTCACCAAAACGTCCCATAGGTATGAAACGTTTCAATTTATCGCCCATATCCGGGCTCACTGAGAGCAATTGGTCCAATAGGGCTGAATGTGTGAAGCCTGGACAAACCGCATTGATGCGAATGTTTTTTCGGCCATACTCTAGCGCAGCGGATTTGGTCATACCTACTACCGCGAACTTGCTTGCACTATAGGAAAGGTTATTTCCCGAGGCTTTCAGACCAGCCAAGGAAGCAACATTTACCATACTGCCATAGCCCTGTTTAAGCATTTGGGCAATACCGACTTTCATGCAATAGAAGACCCCTGTCTGGTTTACAGCAATCACATTGTGCCAATCGTCATGGGTATGATCAGCGGTTTTTAGTTGATGTTTTCCTCCTATTCCAGCATTGTTCACCATCACATCGAGCCGGCCGTGTTCGGTCACTGCATCTGCAATCAAGCGTTCTACTTGCTCATAATTGGTAACATCGGACTGTACGGCCTGTGCCCTGCCCCCGCTCGCATTAATTTTTTCGGCCACATTTTTAGCGTTCTCTAAATTGATATCCGAAGCAATTACATTTGCACCATGGCTGCCAAACAATTTGGCCGTAGCCGCCCCAATACCGCTTCCTGCTCCGGTAATAATCACTACTTTTTGTTCTAGCCTCATGTATCTTGAATTTTACTTTTATTGACAATATATTAATCTGGAATCTTCGAGAGCGATCGCTCTCAAATGGGCAGGGTAGCCATCAGACTTGATCATTCCTAAAAAACTAGTGATCGTCTTGTATTTCACGAGCAAAATCTTATCCCACAACTCCTCCTCTAGTGGCCCTATGAGTATTGCTTTTGGTTTCCCTAAATATAGTACTTCAGCATCGGCCTGGGCAAAAAATGGACTCGCCGCTTTCATATATTCCTTATAGCATTCTTCACCAGTGAGTCCGTTTTCAGGTACCATATCCTTGAACTTCAACAAATTCAACATCACCACAGGGGAGTTTGCCGGAAGTTGTGCAAATTCCTTGAATTGTTCTGGATTAATCGATAAATGCGCTTTACCCATAGTACTCAAAATAAACTGTCGATCTTGTTTTTCTGTATTGCTAACCAAGCCGTATTACAACAAAGTTCAGCTGCCTTGTTTAAGTGGGCGAATTTTGGATCGCTGGTATGCCCGTGTTTAAACCTATAATAAATCTGCTGCGCGATTACCGCTATTTTAAAGAGTCCGTAGGCATAGTAAAAAGTCAAATTATCTATGTTTCGCCCACTTTTCAATGCATATTGATGCACTACTTCGGATCGTGATGGATTCCCTGGCATTATCGTCGGCGATGCCAAGCCTTGCTTCATAAAATCGGGGTCAGTGTCTACGGTCCAATATCCAAGCGAGGTCCCTAAGTCCATCAGCGGATCGCCTAAAGTGCACATTTCCCAATCCAAAATAGCTGAAATATCAGTCCATGAATCATCCTTAAAAACGACATTATCGTATTTAAAATCATTGTGAATGATCGTATGATCATAGGTTTTGGGTTGATTTTCCAGCATCCAGGCCATGACCTTTTCAGCAGCTGGCACCTCATCGGTAGCGGCAGCTAAATATTGTTTGCCCCAGTTGGTGACTTGCCGTGATACATAGCCCACTGGTCTGCCTAAATCCTCGAGTCCGGCTGCTCTATAGTCGATCGTATGAAATGCAACGAATGTATCGAGCCAAGTATTCGAAATTATTTTGAATTCGGGCGGAGTCACTTGGCGCTTATGCGCGGCCCTAGCCGTTAAAATCTCTCCTTCAACTTTGCTCATAATATAGAAAGGGGCACCGATAATTTTGGAATCCTCGGTATACACAAACGCTTTTGGGGTCTTATCAAAAACAGAATTGAGTTTGTGTATTACTTTGAATTCCCGCGACATATCATGCCCTCTTTTGGGGGCTGCAAATGGCGGGCGTCGCAAGACATACTCCTTGTCCTCAATATGTAAAAGATAGGTAAGATTCGAAAAGCCATTCGAGAATTGACTTACCCTTAATTCGCTCTGTACATCTGAAACCAAGTTATGATCAAGCAAGAAATCCTTTAGATTTTTCTCGTTGAGCTCTTCTCCTTTTCTGACTGGTTTTGTATTCATGATCTACCTAAAAAGTGCGTACTTCGATGCCGCTAATTTACCTTCGAATACTTCTTGATAACATTTTTTCCCAACTGGCTCATATGCACCTCATCTGGGCCATCGGCAAGTCTTAACATTCTGCCTGCCGCAAAAAAGTGGGCCAATGGGGTATCGCTCGATACACCCAAACCACCCAAAACCTGTATCGCCCTATCAACGACCTGCAAGGCCATATTGGGACTCACGATTTTAATCATGGCGATTAAATCTTTCGCTTCTTTGTTTCCCAAGCGATCCATTTTATCGGCTGCGGAAAGTACGAGCAACCTTGTCTGTTCTATTTCACAGGCAGAACTGGCGACCGCTTGTCGCACACTGCTAAACGTATCCAAGGTTCTTCCAAAAGGTTTGCGCCTTGTGGTGCGTTCGGCCATGATTTCCAGAGAGCGCTGCGCCATGCCGATCAGTCGCATACAATGATGAATTCGTCCCGGCCCCAGGCGACCTTGGGCAATGGCAAATCCCTGCCCTTCGCCGACCAACAAATTCTCTTTGGGAACACGTACATTGTCCAATTCAATTTCTGCATGTCCTTCGGGGGAATCGTTATACCCAAAAACAGATAATGGGCGAATGATATTCAATCCTGGGGTATCCATTGGCACCAAAATCATACTCTGCTGCACATGCCTAGGAGCATTAAAATCGGTCTTCCCCATGACAATGGCAATCTTACAATTGGGATCCATCGCACCCGAACTCCACCACTTTCTTCCTTTGATCAGGTAGTCATCACCATCAGCTATTATCGAGGTCTCGATATTGGTGGCATCAGAGGAAGCTACCTCTGGTTCCGTCATTAAAAAGGCGGAGCGGATAGTGCCGTTCATTAGAGGCTTTAGCCATTTTTCTTGCTGTTGGGGCGTACCATACTTGGCAAGTACTTCCATATTTCCAGTATCTGGAGCACTGCAATTAAAAACTTCCGATGACCATAGAATACGGCCCATAATCTCAGCCAAAGGGGCATATTCTAAATTGGTCAGACCTGGACTCAGATCCCCATATGCTTTTGGCAGAAACAAATTCCATAGCCCTGCATCTTTTGCCTTTTGTTTCAAAGCTTCCAAACCAGGCCATCTTTTCCAGGCATTGGCCGGGTCTCGATGAAAAGCTTCCACTTCTTCCTCATGCGGTTGAACATTGTTGGCAATAAATTGCTTTAGCTTTTCCTGAAGTTCTCTTGATTTTTCACTGTATTCGAAATTCATCTTGTATACTGGTTTTTATGAGGATTTAAATCCTCGGTCGCATCAAGGCACGACTACTCCCTATCATTATAGTGAGGAACGAATTCTGTCGGCCAACTAGCTATCACAGCCCGTAACATTAATAGTGAACAAAGTACTATCCTGAAATGAGGTAACCCCCATCAGCAGCATATACGCCCCCGGTCATGTACGAACCTGCATCAGAGGCTAAGAGCATTACAACGCCTGCCATTTCATCAGGTTCGGCCACTCTTTTCAAGGGCACTACGCCGGTATAGCCAGCCACTAGTTGTTCATTCGACCATAGGGCCTCGCTGAACTTTGTTTTGATAAGACCTGGGCAAACAACATTGGAACGGATTCCATGTCTACCCCATTCTTTTGCTTGATTTTTTGTCAACATGATCAGTGCCGATTTGGTCACGCTATATAGGCCCAAACGAAACCCCGGATGTATGCCTTCCACTGAAGCGATATTTATGATACTTCCATTGCCTTGAGACTTCATATGCGGGTGCACTAGATTTGAAAGCAACCAAGGCGCCTTAACGTTCACGTTCATTATCTTATCGAAAACCTCTTCATTGGAAGTTTCCAACGGACCATAAAACGGATTGATCGCGGCATTGTTCACAAGAACATCAATGCGGCCATAAGTTTCCAAGGTCTTTTTTACCAAGGCCTCACGCTGTTCCCCATCGCCAATATGACAGGCAATACCAATAGCCTCCAAGCCATTTTTGTTGAACTCCTTGGCTATAGTATCAACAGCATCTTGCTTACGACTGCTGATGACTACTTTGGCCCCGTTCTCGGCCAAGCCTCTGGCAATACTAAGTCCTATTCCCTTGCTTGATCCGGTGACGATGGCCACTTTTCCCGTAAGATCGAATTTTTGTTTTATGTTGCTCATTGCTTTTTACTTCTTGATTAGTCAACCAGACCCCTTAAGCATTGGAGTGACCACACTCGTTCAATAAATGGGACCCATTAATTTTCCGTCGCGTCTTATCCTAGGCCGATACTTAGGCGAAGACCTTCTTTTCAGTCCCGATTGTCAGGGCCTGCCTATTGTCCATTAGAATTTCAGCGAGTCCCGTAGTTTTTGGCAATTCATATTTGAAATAGAACTCCATGGCATGGATCTTACTTTCATAGAAATCCTCACTGTGTTCCTTGTTTCCTGATAGCATGGCATTTTTCGCCTCCCGACCAATATCCAACCATAGCCATGACATAACGATAGTACTGAAAAATTCCATAAAGGGAGTCGCATCAGCCAAAAAACGTTGGTAGTCCCCTTTCAATGCAAAACCCATGAGCGACTGTAAGACGTTTTGGGTCAGTTCTAACTTTGTACCCAATTTTTTCGCATAGGGTATAAGAGACTCATGTGCCATGCTGGCGGAGATGGAAGTTTTGATTTCTTCGGACAATAGCTGCAACGCCTTGCCATTATCCATGGTAATCTTACGGCCTAATAAATCCTGGGACTGAATACCAGTGGTACCCTCGTAAATGGCCGAAATTCTGATATCCCTTAAATACTGTTGTAATATATAATCGGAACAAAAACCGTAGCCGCCTAAAACCTGCACACCATTATCGACAGCAACCTTGCCCATTTCCGAGGGATAGGTTTTTACCATAGGTGTCATGATTTCGAGAAGCAAGCGATATTTTTCCCGTTCCTCGGCAGCCGCACTGGCCGTTGAAAGGTCGTGGTATTTGGCGGTCTTGAGAACTAGACTCAAAGAACCTTCAGACACTACTTTTTGCAATAACAACATTCTGCGTACATCCGGGTGATTGATGATCAAGGTTTGTTCTTGATTCGCATCTTTCTTTCCAGTACTGGTTAACTGTCGACCTTGCGGTCTTTCATTCGCGTAGTTCAGGGAGGCATGGTAAGCGGCCGTGGCTATGGCTGTAGCTCCTCTACCTACACCGATACGCGCTCCGTTCATCATTAGAAACATATATTTTAAGCCTTGGTTGGCCTCACCTACCAACCAACCTTGGCAGTCTTCCTTATCACCAAAAAACAGATGTGTGGTGCAGTAGCCTTTTTGGCCCATTTTTTGAAAATCGGCCACCGTCGTCACATCGTTATAGGTTAGGCCATCAGTGGTAGGCCTGTTCTTAGGAACTACAAATAGTGAGATGCCTTTGGTACCTGCAGGCGCACCTTTGATACGAGCTAACACTAGGTGCACAATATTTTCGGCCCCTTTATAATCCCCTGCGGAAATGAAAATTTTTTGTCCGTGTATTTTGTAGGCGTCCCCATCGGGTGTAGCGGAAGTCACTATATCCGAAAGAGAACTACCTGCTTGAGGCTCGGTCAAACACATGGTGCCTCCCCATTGGCCTGTAAGCATATTGGGCACATAGGTATCGTTGAGCTCTTTATTCGCAAAATGGGTAATTAGTTCGGCTGCCCCGACGGTCAGCCCAATATAGCCCGGCAAATGATTGTTCGCCGCATCTTGTATAAAGGCAGATGCATGCGATACCATACCCGGCAATTGCATACCACCGTCTTCATACGGGAAGGATCCGGCAATGAAGCCCATCTCACCGCCCGCCTTCATATATTTGGTCACCTGGGGATGAACGATGATTTCCCCATCTTTAAAGTGGGCAGGGTTTTCATCCATCTCACGGAAATAGGGAAACAATTCCTTATCGGCAAAGTCTTTTACCGAGTTTAAGAGCATTTCGATCGAGTCTTTGTCGTAATCTGAAAAGCGTTCTAAATCGAGTACCTCTTGCACATCCTGTACGTCGTACAAAAGGAATTTCAGGGTTTCTAAGTCTACATATTGATTAGCCATCTCGTTGTCTTTTAAAGTAGAGTCAAGGTAATCGAAATTTTATGCAAAACCATTAAACTGGTTTAATAAACAAATTTGATTTAGAGTACAT
This sequence comes from uncultured Flavobacteriaceae bacterium, assembly GCA_938017825.1. Taxonomy (GTDB): domain Bacteria; phylum Bacteroidota; class Bacteroidia; order Flavobacteriales; family Flavobacteriaceae; genus Pelagihabitans. The sequence goes on along the minus strand of CALIJE010000112.1, from coordinate 10,836 downwards.
AAAGTGGAACACAACAATTCATAGCTGTGTTCGTGACGATTGCGCTGGGTAAATAAATCTTGGGAATGACCAAACTAAATTAGCCCCTCCCCAGACGCTTGCGGATTTTGGACAGGCCAACAGGGGTCAATCCCAAATAGGAGGCGATCAAATATTGGGGTACCCGCTGAAACAAGTCGGGACGTTTTTCCAATAGCCTTAAATAGCGTTCCTCGTTACTTTTGCTACTTAAGCGTTCAACCCGAGTAAAAATCTTCATAAACGCTTCCTGCATTGAAAGGCGCCCAAAACGTTCGAGCTGATGCGACTGGGTAAAAGAGTTTTCAGCGTCCGATTTTTTGATCGCAAAGACCAGTGTTTCTTCCGTGGCCTTTAAATAATGTACCGAAGGCGTTTCCTTAACATAGGCCGGTAGGTCCGTGAAGAACACATCATCGGTATAGAACTCCAAGACCTTCTGCTCTCCTTCTTCCAATTTATAGTAATATATGCAGCCCCTGGCAACGTAGTAAAAATGCTTGACGAATTGCCCTGGAGCAATCAAGGTTTCTCCCTTTTTGAGCTCCAGGCGTTCGTAAAATTGCATTTGATTCTTCAGCACTTCGGCATCTACATGATTATACGACAAGACCTTCGTCTGAAGATTTCGTAAATAATCTATTTCTACCGAGGTTTTCATGAGAATGTATATCCTATTGAGTATAGGTTGAAGATATGAATTTTCGCTCAAAGCAACTCGAATACGAATTTAATGAAGTCAATGCCATTAGCAAATGACTCCTGGGTGTTTTGCATCATGTGTGGTGAATGTGTACTTTTAAGCATCAGAAATAAACTATGCTATGAAATACATGAATTCTCTTGCCCTTTTTTCGGCACTTTTCTTAGTGCTTTCTTCCTGCTCCAATGATGATGCACCTCCTGTTGACACCTCCGAAAAAGATGCAGCCGTGGGTACATATTCACTCAGTGAATTAACCATTTCCTCCGCCCAGGATATTAATGGAAATGGCTCTACTACGACAGATGTACTTAGCGAATTACCCTGTGCTACAGGTACCTTGAGCCTAAGAAGTGACGATACGTTTACATGGAATTTCATCGGAGTAAACGTCACCGCAATTACGGGGGATCTTTATGCTTTTTCCTGCAATTCGGACACTACAAGTCTGAGTGGTTTTTGGACGGTCGTCAGTGGAACGGTAACCTTAGGAACGGCCGGTACCTCAACTACATTTAATATAAACGGAAACGATCTAACGGCCACCGCAAGTAGTAATTTACCGGGTTTCACGAGCACGGTATATTCTAAATAACACAAAGTTTAACGCTACATATTTAGGGTCAAAAGCCGCGAAGAAGCAGTACAGCGATACTAGTGGTCGCTACCCGTGTCCTCTGGTTTTCGTGCTTCCAATTGCTTGCGAACCTCCTTGGCACGTTCCTCGTTAATATCATATTTACGCATAACGTACATGGCACCCAGCGTGCCTATTATGGGAAAGAAGGTATAGAATAATCGCATTCCGGTTATCGCTCCCTCCGGTTGCGTAGGGGCATCGGGGGTATACCCTACCCAAGCCATGAACAGACCACTTAATAGGCCGGCAATTGCAAAACCAAATTTAACCATCCACCAATATATAGCTCCAAAAGCACCTTCTCGCCTGAGTCCGGTATTTAATTCATCGAGATCGATCACATCGGCTGTCATAGACATCATTAAGGTAAATAAGCCCCCAATACCAAATGAAAAGAACGGCAATGCAAACAAAAACATATAGGGCTTTCCCGGGATGAATAAAAACCAAAACAAAATGTATCCGATGATTGATATTCCTTGCGACAGCATAAAGGTTTTTTTCTTACCCAACTTTTTAGAAATCCTATCGATTATCGGTATGACCAAAAAGGTCGTGACCAAAGCGCCTACACTACCATGTAGGGTCGGCCATATACCTGCGGCCCCTGCATCACCATTAAAGAGGTACGATACAATAATAAAAAAGGAGAATGCGGCAATAGTCATGAACGAATTGTAGATCAAGAACGTGGCCGTACACAAAATTTTAAACTGTGGAATTCTAAATGCTTCCTTAAAACTTATAAAGATCTTCTTGAGACTATTCGAAATATTACTTCTATTTATTGGAGCAAAATCGGTTCTGTCGATTGTAGATTCACTCTTAATAAAAATGGCCGGTACGATTGCTAGTATGGTACAAAAAGCGGCAACATAATATGATAGTTCCCTACTGGCGGCCGGGGCACTTTCAAACAATTCCGGGTCGTATATGATGATCCAAAACCAAGGTACAATTACCCACGCCCATTGACCAATCATCTGGGCTATGGCCATAATGCTTGTTCGTTCGTGAAAATCATCGCTCATTTCGTATCCCATGGCTACATAGGGTACGCTAAAAATGGTTAAGCCTAAATAGAATATGAACGACCAAACCATGAAGTAGATAAAGTTATAAGTCAACCCGTTTTCAGGATACAATTGCCACATGGCAATAAAGGAAATACCCATTAAGATGCCTCCTGCGAATACAAAATGTCTGCGCCTACCCCATTTGGATCTGGTATTATCGGATATAAAGCCCATAATAGGGTCGGTAAAGGCATCGAAAATACGTGGGGCGAAGAATATTATACCCCACATTACAGGAGGAAAACCCAAGCCCTTTACCAAAACCATCATGAAAATTTGCAAGGCAGCCGGGAACATCTGATTGGCCAGCATTCCGATACCGAAAGCTATTTTCTGCCCCATAGGTACCTTAGCGTTTGAAAACTCAGCTGTATTTTGCATAGTATTTGATTTTAGTTCGTGTCTTGGTCTTTTGGTCTAAATCCTATTCAACGCTCATCACCACCTCGGCATTCTTTTTCTCATTCTTGGATGCAGGAGCTGAAACAAGCTCAAGGAGTTTATCTTTATCGCCATCGAAGGTCTTCGAAATGGCATTGCCATTTCTAGTCAAACCTTTGAAAACACCTTTATCGACCAAACTCCACAATGGGTATTTTGCCTTTCCATTAATTTCGAATAGTCCAAAATGATTTTCAGAACCAACCGGATTTTGGGCATCTTTCCAATTTTCGTCAAAAGCTTCAAAATAAAAACAGGAAATTCCTTCGGCCTTGGTCCATTCTCTCATATGCTTGTAATACAGACCCTGCTTATACTCGTCGGCAGCTTTGGTACCCTCAGGACCATAAAAGCCATCAGAAATACTCGCCCAGCCCGTTTCCCCAATATGAATGGGTTTTTCAACACCCAAGGATTTGAGATAGGCACCCACGGCCTCGTATTCTGAAATTGCATAATTCTTGGCGCGGAGCATCGCCGCCTCCAATTTTTCTACTTCGGAAAACTCTTCTTCACTTTCGGGTACTTTCCAATAATCTGATTGGTAATGCGTCTCATGAAAAGGGTAGCTATGCATGGAAATATAGTCTACGGCATGAATCAATTTCCTGAGATCCTCGGTTTGATAGATAGCATCCCCACCTCCCCACGAGGCAAAATTATCAGAGCTGGTAATCCATAAATCCGATGCCAATTCTCCTGTCTTTTTGAGATCTTGAAGGTGGTTTACCCATTTTAGAATTACATTGGGGCGCACAAAATACCCTTGCGCCCAATGCACCATAGCTTCGTTGCCTACAGCAATGACCTTCACTATATCAGGATACTTTTTCGCCAAGGCCGCGGCCCTTTCTATCTCGCCCGCATTGTTCTCACTTTCCGCTTCGTGATTCGGATTATTGGTCCAGGCATTTTCACAATCTATCCATGCACCCAGCATCACATACATTTCAAAACTAGGATCGTTTTGTTTTAATTGCTTAATAGCCTCCAGAAGATTTGGAGCCTGTTGCAACTGCACATTGTACGTTCGCAAAATACCCACTCCCATTGCCTTAAGCAACTTCATATCTTCCTTCAGTTCCTCGATTGTGGGTTGAATATCGCGCGAATTTTGACGATACCCACCATAGGATATCGCCAAGTACTTAGGATTTCCCAATAATTCTGAAGCGGACTTACTCGCTACTTGTTTGGAACTATCACCACATGAGGATAGTACAAGGGCAACCAGACAACAAGCCGCAAGCTTTAGCATTTCGTTCAACTTCTTCGTCATAGATTATGCATTTACATAGACCGTAATCTTGTCTATTTCTTTTGTTCTTTGAAATATTTTGTCACTTGTAACGGGGTCTAGAATTAAAGTCTCGGGATGACGCAGTGTACCTGTGCTCGATTCTATCTGGAGACCGGTCTGTTCACTTAAAACATAAACTATCGGCACCTGACAATATGTAAATGACAACATACCTTGCTTCAGCTCCATCTGTTTTACCTGTCCATTTACCGGCCGGTACTCGAAAGTCATCGGTTTTTTCAAAAACTCTTCTTTTCGCAATAAACTTGGTTTGAATCCTAAGCACCCGTCTGAAACGTACACCCCTAATTCCCCAAAGCGACACAGAATGTCCTCTTTTACCTGCCCGGTCATTCCTGGCTGCTGTGCGCCCTTGCCACCGGGAGTATGTGAGTACGGATCAGTTGGGAAAGCGCCGTATAAATCAGGAGATTTATGTACTCCGATTCCTTCGTTTATTTCATAATAGTGGTCTAATAACCCCCCTATTACTTCGGCTTTTTCGTTAGCGTCGATTGCATGCAAACAAACTTCTTGCACGGCCAATAGTAACTTAGAAACCATATGCCAATAAATAGATCCAAGACCTTCATACCCATAAAAAGTGCCCGATCTACCTGTAAAGGATTTATGGTCGAAAATATCTTCGAAAACCGCAAGCAAGTACTCGGTATCCTGGGCTACCAATTCGCCATATTCGGAGAGCGGCAATTCCGAAAGGGCACTTCTTAAACTATCGGCGTTATTGAAGGCTCCATTAAAATGATATGCACCCGTAACATCTTTTTCGATAATTGCACTGTTCCCATCCTTAATCAATCGCTGTATTAGGGCCGATGCTTCCGCTTTAGCACTAGGAATAACATTCTTCTCTACAAAACGTGCCAATTGCTTATTCGGATAGAGTATATAACTGTACTGATCCTCACGAAATAAGGCACTCGACTTAAGTGCGTTTAAGACTTCCAAGGCCTCTTTACCGTTCACAAAACCCGAACTCAAAACCGCAACCTGACCCTCGAGCATTTCCGATAAGTATGATACAGATACCTCAGTATCCTTATCGACCGTCATTAAATTATAGGCGTGATAGAGCTTATCAGCTCTTTGATTGGCTCGGATAGAATGCTCTAAAAACGCTAATGAAACGTCGAGAAAATCCAAAAGGCCAGCTTTTGAAATCGAGGTCTTGTTACCCGAAAATCCTTTTTCATATATGGCGATTCGGTAGTTGCTACCTGCATGTCCCAAGGCATCTAACACCGCCTTACGATCCTTATTGGAAATTTTACCGGATAGTAGTGATTTATGATCAACGAGCGTCTTGGTAATTGCTGTAAAAAAGGTAAGCAATTCGTTGGATACCAAATTGTCTTCCAAATGAGCATCCTTAATGATCGTTTCAAAGAACTTCAAGAATCTTCTTAGGTAATACAAGGTTACCATAGATACCCCATTCCCCACAAGCGCATTATTTGCATCATTCCATTCAGGGCGCTGGGTATTCATCCAAATACCACCTTCAGGGATAAAATTCGACATTTTGGCCAAAACAGTAGCCAATAACTTCTCTAACAGATTAACGTTATATATTTTGGAATTCGAACTACCAAGTAAGGCGCCATCGGCTCCAAGTATTGATCTGTGTTGCCAAATTCGCTCTTCAGATTCACGATCTAATTCAATCGTGTCTTTTGGGTTTTTTAGAATGTCTTCATAAGCCTTAATGCGGTACGGCACGTTGGCGTATACGAAAAGGTCCTCATCAAAATACCGGGAGAGCGCACCAGGATAGTGTTTTTCGTTAAACTCCAAGAACTTCAGCAAATAGATTATTTGATGATCACCCCAATAGCCAATATATGACCAAGGATCATCTGCTTCTATGGTTTCCCAATCAAAGCCATCTTTGGTCACTCTATATGGGTTATAGCCGTCAAAAGTTGTAGCGTTCAAGAATTTATGAATCATGTTTTCCATAAATCCAGGATACGAATGGGCCAAGGCCTCCCAGTTTTGGAAAATGTCTCGCCAATTGCCCTGATAATCCAAAATCTTAGACCCGTCTTCGTTTTTCGTATTGATCGAAAATCGATTCCAAGGTCTACTAGGGTCACCATGCCTTCTGCTGAACTTTAGGGGCAAGTATTCAAAACAAAGTCTTTGCAAATGTTGGTCTTCGGGGGACTTACCTAGTTCTTTAATCAATATTCGCAACTTCGTCAAAGAGAATAAATCTGGCAGTTGATCTAAGAATTTGCCTTTCTTTAGATAAACTTCGCTGTTCGCTTTTTCAACATATTTTACAAAGTCGTGCCGCTCTATTTCATAATTATTATCAAAAATACCGCCACGCATGATATTGAAAAGTGTATTGGCAAAGTGTCTTGTATTACGAAGTTTATCAGCTGTTAACTGTAAACCATCGGCTGCGGCATTGAGTTCCAAAAGTTGCTGTGTGCCCTTTTCAACGTCCTCTAAAACCGTATTTCTTAAATGTTTATCTGTTTTGATCTGCTGAGCAATAGCTGCAATGCTGCTGCTGGTTTGGTTAACATCGGCAACGAACATCCATTCGTTTTCCGAATCGGCCTTTAGGTCTAAAGACGCCACTACAAAATATGCACCCTTCTCTGCCCTGATATCCTCCTCTTGGGTGAGCGTCATGCCCTTTCTGAAATTGTTGAGCTGTACGGAAGAGGCTAGATATTTGGGTTTTTCGATGCCATGTGACCATACCGTGGCAGCCTTAAGGGCCTCGCTGGGTTCAGCCCGATCTACGATTATTGCACTAAGGGCATAAATGCCCAAACCTATGTCCGGTATGAGTTCATTTTTTTTATAGGCATCTACCAAATTACTACTAGTGGCCTGTAAGCCGGTATCAACGCCATAAGGCATAATATTCTGGATACCGTCTAAAATGGTGGCCTGGATTGACTCACCGGAAATATTGATTAGCTTGGAGCGTTTCACAAAACCGAACTGATCACTAGAACTCCATTGGTACCGAAAAATCAACCCCAAATCCTCATTTACTTCTTCAAAAACCACTTTATTGCCGTGGCTATTTTTGTAGAGGTTTCTACTGGTCTTATAGATGCCCACATACCGATCCGAAAATGGTTCCCATAGTTTGGTTTTTCCCTCGGACTGGACTCTTAGAAGGGTCTTGCTCCCCGTAATATCGGCCGACTCAGTTATCTTATCATCTGTATAATATGGAAATAAGGCCTGACTGGAATCTATACGCCCGGCCGAAAGGCCACCATTGCTGGAAATGAACATCCAGTGGTTTGAATTGCTGACGATACTCATGAAGAAGGGTCGCATGGCATCGCTATTCGAAATCTTATAGTAATTCTCATTTTCAAACCAGATTAATTTTCCTTCCGCAGTTGGCACATCAAAATGTGCCCTTTTTTCTCCTAAATATATGGCTTGTTTTGTCATTGCATTATGCTTAACCTAATGTCGATTTATGGTTCGTTGGATTTGTCACAGCCATCACCGACTAACTTTGATAAGAATGTTTCAAAAAGGATTAAAAAAGGCCAATGGTGAGGGAAATCCATTGGCCCTGATTAGAGTTAGTGTACTTCCTTTATTGGTATACCCTAATGTAGTCAACTTCCATGGTGTCTTCGGTAAAACCACTGTCAATTGCTCCTCCCAGGGTTCCACCCATCGCGATATTCATGATAAAAAAGAAATCGCTATTGAAGGGGGTATCGGAAGAGTTCGCAAAGGTCGTATGAATGATTTCATCATCAACAACAAACTTTATACTATCTGGTGTCCATTCCATCGTATAATTATGGAATTCCGAGGTGGCAGTTGCTATAGGTGTTGCACCTGTAATTGCGCTACCACCGGAATTACCGGGGTAATGCAATGCGCTTGAAACAACGTTCGGATTATTGCCAACGTGTTCCATGATATCCATCTCACCACATGTTGGCCATCCTACTTGATCAAAATTAGCTCCCAAGGTCCATAAGGCCGGCCATGTACCACCTGCTGAAGGTAGTTTTGCACGAATTTCGACCCTGCCATAGGTAAACTCATATAGATTTTCGGATTTAATTCGGGCGGAAGTATAGGCTGCACCTCCAGCTGGGCTTACACCAAAATCGAAAAATAACACTACACGATCGTAGGTGCCGGCTGGTGCCGCGCTGAAATCGTAGGTCAGTGTTTCCCAAGCGTTCGCTACGGTCGACACCAAATCTACTTCATAACTTTCCTCGGAATCGGCTTGGTTTTCCAGTTTTAATTTTATCGTTGCCCCAGCGGCCGGAGACCACGTTTTTATACTTATGCTGCTGTAGGTAGCCAGATCAAGTGGCGCGGCCACATCGAAGAACGTACCGGCCCAGGTTTCCGCACCAAAATTCTTTAAGGATTCTGCCACTTTCGAGGAGGTATTTTCACCCGAGGCATCTGGATTATCAATTACCCCTGAGGAGGCACCACCAAAACCGGTAAACGCAGGCGCAGTTCCTTCAAAATCTTCAATCGGAGCTGAAGCACCGCCTGCTGCAACCAAAGTTACATCATCATAATAATGGGTAATTCCGCTTGCTCCACCAGTTCCTTTGGCCGTTATTTTCAACATACCGCCTTCTACTTTTACATTTTCAGGATCATCGGTATAGGTCTGCGACTCACCGTTACCCCAACCGCCTGCACCTAGGTCGTAGGTCCAATTCGCAGGATTTGGTGCTCCATCCACATCGAACTCATCGGACCAGACCAGGTTGTTGTAAATCGTTTCCAATCGTTCATCGCCACCTCCAGTAGACGGAGCGGACGTAAATCGCAGGTACCACGCTAAATCGGCATCTTCTGAATCATAAGAACGTACATAGAGCAAATCTTCCGACAAGGAAAGAATTTCATAAGTAGAGGATCCCACATAATAGCTCATGAATCCTCCATCTGAAAAATCCATTTGAATACCCCTGGTTTCAGTATCGGGAACATTACCAGAAACCATTGATAAAGTAACGTTCTTGGAACCGGATGTATCAAAATCATAACATGCATCGGTATCACCCGCACCGCCGACCACACCGAGGTGCCCTTGATTGAAAAAGGTTTGACCGTTGTTGTTAAGGGTATAGCTAATCGCACCCGTACCATCGGTACTAAAAGTCAATTCATCATCACAAAAGCAATCGGATTCTTCACTTCCGCATTTTTCAAATGCTGTGGCAGAATACCATTTTGGGTACCACCAATCACCATCGATACCTTCTCTGGCAGGGCCAACGCCCAAGTGTCCTGGTTGCGCAGCAGCGAGGAACCATGTTTTCGAAGAACCGCTTGTCAGAAGTGCTACCGTTTCTGGATCTGAAAATCCAAGCGAAACGGCTACTTGTAGCGTCTCGGAAATGGTATTTTCATTTCCACTTACACCGGCAGTAACTACTACGGTATAGGTATTATCACCAATCATATCATAAGTTTTGGTAATGCTACCATTATTTGTTAAACCTGAGGTACCGTCCCCGAAATCAAAGTGGTAATAGGTTGCATTGGTAGCCGTTGCAGTGAACGTCACCAAACCAGAATTATCGGTACTCACTACTGAACTTACGCTCAGATTTGATGGTGTTAACACCGCAGGAACATCGGAATCATCACTATCGCAACTCATAAGAATCGCAAAAAGTGAAACAAAGATAAATTTCAATTTTTTCATAGTACTTTTTTTAATGAATTTTGACTAACGCATACCGAAACACATCATTTTACAAAATAAATCAGCTCAAGCATGCGCAATCAACCCCTAAATCAACTCTTAATTATGGAAATACACATTATCTACAAATACCGTTATGGCACCTGATGGATCTCCTGAATAAATCAATTGCGCAATATTGGCAGTATTGGTCAAGCCCGTGAAATCCGAAAGCGGAATATCCAAGCTTACCCATTCACCTTGGGCTGGACTTGCAACTGCAATTTCGTGCTCTACATCATCACCGCCACCAAAGGCACCATCTGGCCCAAAATCGACCAATTTGATTCTAAATTCAGTAGCATCTGCTGTCCAAATATCAGTGTGAAAATGTGTCATGGTCGTTGCATCGATTTGACTTGCAACAGTCTCAACACCCACAAAGCTCAGCGCGCTATACTTTTTAACATCATCACCTGCAACCATAACGTCTTCAAGGGCAGCATCTGACCAATCGGTTCTCCAAGTGTCTACGGCAACATCCGTATACGCATTACTGAACATAGAAATTACATTGGCCTCTGGTACAGTAGGAGCCGGTGCGGCACTTGTTGGTTCAGTTGGAGCAGAACCACCACCTGTTGTATAGAAATAAACATTATCGACGTATATAGTATTTGCTTGCGAAGGAGCTCCAACAAATATTAATTGCGCGATATTCATTTTTGTCGTCAACCCGGCAAAGTCGGCAAGAGGAATATCCAAGCTAACCCATTCGTTCTGAGCCGGACTTGCTATGGTAATCTCATGTTCTACGTCATCTCCTCCATCGAAAGCACCATCAGCACCAAAATCGACAAGTTTTACCTTGAATTCTGTTGCATCGGCCGTCCAAATATCGGTATGGAAGTGTGTCATGGCAGAAATATCAAGTTGGTTGGTCACCGTTTCAATACCAACGAAGCTCAAAGC
>CALIJE010000111.1 GCA_938017825.1 uncultured Flavobacteriaceae bacterium | reverse complement strand
TACGGAAATACGAGCTGCTAATTTTGCATAGTCAGGGTGCGTAGTTGTCATCGTCGCGGCAATTTCTGCTGCCAGGTTATCCAATTCAGAGGTGGTCACTCCGTCATACAAACCTTCGATAACGCGCATAGCGACTTTAAGTGGGTCTACCAGCCCGTTAAGGCCGTAGCATAATTTTCGTACTCGAGCGGTGATCTTATCGAACATGATCAGCTCTTTTCTTCCGTCTCTTTTAACTACATACATGTGGTTATTGGTTTATTAATGGTTAATACTGTGCTTTGGTCGTTCTATTCTAAAGGATGTCGCCAAATCAAGTTTGGCGCAGGCTAATCCTGTCGGTGCAAAAGGGTACTCTTACGTGATATATTTCGGATAAACTTTCAAGAAGTATTTCATATAAGAATACTTCTTGTAGTTTAGGTAATGGCTTTAGAAATCTGCGTCGAAACTTATTTTCTGGGCATCTTCATCTTTGTTCATTACGCCTGCTTTTTGATATTCCGCAACTCTTTTCTCGAAGAAGTTGGTTTTTCCTTGCAGGGAAATCATATCCATAAAATCAAACGGATTCGTGGCGTTGTAAACCTTTTCACATTCTAATTCGACCAAAAGTCTATCTGTTACGAATTCAAGATACTGGGTCATCAATTTAGAATTCATGCCGATCAAGCTTGCAGGAAGCGATTCGGTGATGAATTCACGTTCTATATCTAAGGCATTCGTCAAAATTTCGGTAATACGCTCCTTGGGAACTTTATTGATAAGGTGCTTGTTGTGCAAATGAACCGCATAGTCGCAGTGCATGCCCTCGTCACGAGAAATCAATTCATTCGAGAACGTTAGTCCGGGCATTAAACCTCTTTTCTTCAACCAGAAGATCGAACAGAAAGCACCAGAGAAGAAAATACCTTCAACTGCTGCAAAGGCGATCAAGCGTTCTGCAAAACTTGGCGACTCGATCCAGGCCAAAGCCCAATCGGCCTTTTTCTTGATGGCAGGGAAATTCTCTATCGCCTTAAAAAGAATGTTCTTCTCTTTTTCATCTTTTACATAAGTATCGATTAGCAAGGAGTAGGTTTCAGAGTGGATATTCTCCATCATGATCTGGAAGCCGTAGAAAAATTTTGCTTCTGCGTATTGTACTTCGCTAACAAAATTCTCTGCTAGGTTTTCGTTTACGATACCATCTGAAGCGGCAAAGAATGCCAAGATGTGTTTGATGAAATAGCGCTCGTCATCATTTAACTTGTTATTCCAGTCGTTGAGGTCTTCCCCAAGGTCTATTTCTTCAGCCGTCCAAAAGCAAGCCTCACATTTTTTATACCAATCCCAAAGGTCATCGTGTTTAATGGGGAAAATAACAAAGCGGTCTTCGTTTTCTTCCAAAATCGGCTCTACGGCTGTTGTGGACATATTCTTACTTTTTTAAAATGTTAGTGTAACGAGTAGAAAATTACTCTTAGACTGGGCTTACAAAGATGCAGAAATACGACCGATATATTCGGACTGTTTTAAAGATTAGATCACAAAGTTTTTAACATCGTATGTTGAAATGTAGGTTCGCAACTGATGTACGTTAGCCTGAAAGGAAAATTTGAATTTATCTAAAATTTACATTGAAGTTCAACAAAAAAAATAAACCAAAAAGTATGATTTGGAATATACTTTTTGGTTTGAACTTGAAAACCTACTTGTCAATTTATTAGGGAGTATGTACAACAAAAAAAAAGGTGCTGTCAATCGGAAGAGTGTTATTTACGTTACTGCGATAAATGCGCACCTGAACGCCATTTCTAGTAGGACTATTAAAGAAGCCAGCTTGAATAACGGTTAGAAAACCTATATTTTGTGTTGCGTTAACTATGGAATTTCTTGACTGATCGGTACTAAAGTTATTAATATCTATAAAATAGTTGCCAGTTCCGGCTCGGCGAACTGTAAAATTTCCACTACCAGATAGTATTGTACCATCTTCACTTATTCGACCATAAGCTATAGGAATCATATTCGCCGAACCTGTACTTGGTCTGTTTATTTCTCCATTTACATTAACATCACCATTAACAGCTACGTTCCCTGGGGTAAGCGAAAGTATATCTTCATTCCCAGATCCTAACATTAATCTGTTTGTACCACCTTGCGCCCTAACTCTAACGTCACCACCTCCCGGTCCTATACCTGTTGCGACGCCAATACGAAGCCCTTGCCCATTACCTCCAATACCAAAATCGCCCGGAGAATTGTTTAAGTCCCATTGCCCGCCTGTAATATCCAAACTGGATTGCGGGTTGATAGTACCAATGCCAATCTTACCATCGTATTTGATGGTCATTCTTTCCTGTAAAGTGCTCTCTGCAAACGAGGGTCCGTTCTTTGTTGAAAATGCCAGATCTCCCCTAAATTGAGCGAATCCACTGGTTCGAGACTCTATTCTGCTAATGGCAGAATTGCCAGGGGAAGAATTCGATATAAAATCCAAACGACCAATTGGCCTATTGCCAGCACCTTGACCACCTTGAATTTCTATGGAAGAGAAAGCATTATCTGAAGGGCTAGTGCCTGTAGCCAAAGTCAAATATTTCCCGGCACCGGGTTCAACACCTGGGCTAGAATTACCGATACCGATATTGCCAGTGTCAAAAAATATATCGTCGCCACTCTCTTGCCAAGGCGAACTTCCGCCACCTCCAGTGGCATCTGTTCCGGCTACCCAAGAACTGCTAGTTGCATCCCATTTGAGAACTTGGCCATCGACGGTACCCGACAGGCCGGTAACATCGGTGCCATCGCCCATCAAAATTCCCGATTGAGTAGTGACATCTACTTCATTCGTAGGATCGGCATCTGCATCATCACGGTAGGTACTTAAATCTACAGTTCCTGTACCCCCTTCAATGCTTAATATATCTCCTGTGAGTTCTAAGTTTTGATTGTCAGTACCGCCTGGAGGTAAAATCGGGGCCAAATCGATAGTAGCACCATCGGTTATACTAAGTTCAGTACCGGCCAAAGAAATATCTTGTAGTTCATT
>CALIJE010000110.1 GCA_938017825.1 uncultured Flavobacteriaceae bacterium | reverse complement strand
CCATAGCTAATGATTTCAGCCGATTCTATGTCTTCCCAATCCCATTTCCTCCTTACGAAAAAGAGGTGTTTTACTACTATTTTTTTAGCATCGATTTCAGTGGTCATGCGCATCAAACCAAAAAATAAGAGCACAGCAACGGAAATCAACAGTACGATCCAATCCTCCATAGGGATGATTATAGAGGTCGACTGGTTGACAGCATCATTGGAATGTTGAGCGAGTATCGGTGACACTATTTTGTAAAGCAAAATACCCAAGGGGACCAACAAAATGGCCCACAACCACCATTGGGTAAACTTTTGTTTTTCGAGGAATAAGGTCTGCTGCTTCATAGGTACCAATAGTTAACTTTTCAAACGCACTGTCCATTCAAAATTAAAGGTAGAGACCACTACCCCATCTGAATTCACCCCTACCGACTTCATCCAAATGGTCTGTCCTTCACCGGTAGCAATTGTTTTTTCCAAAGCGTCTTTGATCAAATGACCATCCTCACAGGTAAAGGTTATGCGCCCTGTCGCTTTTTTTGAAAAATTGGCGGTATTGTTCTGCACCAGCATCGAAATACGCTTGCCGGTGGCCCTTATTTGTGAGGTGACCATTGCCCCTGTGGCCAATTCAGCGGCCATTCCTTGAACGGCCCAAAACATAGATTTAAAGGGGTTTTGATTGCGCCAGCGGTGACGAACTGTGCTAACGGCCTTCGTTTCATCCATATATTTTAAGCGCACCCCGCACCACCATGCCGAAGGTAATTTAAAGAACATAAAAGTATTGACACTACCCGTACTTACTGCCATTTCTTTGATTTTATCCCTAAAAGTATTGAATTAAATTCGATTGTACTATTGTTAAAATAATGTTAATTTTTAGTACTATGTGTTGCATAGTACCTTTTTTTAGACATATATTTGTATAAGCAAATAATAAGCTATGACAGATACCGTTACAAAACACGAGAGAAATTTATCGGCTATAATACATGCCTCGACCTTTTCCAGGTTTTTTATTCCTTTCGGGAATTTTATCGTTCCGTTGGTATTATGGACAGCCAACAAGAACGATTATAAGTTTGTTGACCACAATGGAAAACAAGCCCTGAACTTTCAGATAAGTATGCTCCTCTACTCTATTGTTCTGGGCATCATAAGCATTCCGTTTTTCGTAGGCTTTTTTCCTGATATTTTTAGCTTCGGTCATTTCGGATTTGACAGTTTGAGCAATTTCAACACGCTGAACATTAACTTTGATAGTGATGATTTTCGCTTTGGAAAGTGGTTGCTTCCTGTTGGCATAGCAGGCCTTATGAAATTTGCCTTGGTCTTGGTCAATGTAGTGTACACCATACTGGCCACCATTAAAACCAACGAAGGGGAAACGTTTGAATATCCCATCACCATAAAATTCATTAAGTAATGAACATACCAAAATACATATTCGTTATAGGGTTGCTTGCAAGCAGCGCACTTATGGTCTTTGGGTTCAATGCGCCAACCATAAATAGATCATCTGACAAGGAGCTGCACCAGACCATTACGAAATTGGACAGTATTTTTTTCACGGCCTATAACACCTGTGATTTAGAGACCCAAAACGAACTTATTTCGGAAGATCTCGAATTCTATCACGACCAAGGCGGTTTAAACACCTCAAAGGCCGAATTAATGGCCGCCATGGAAACGAATATCTGCGGCAAGGTAACACGTGAATTGGTACCGGGAAGCATCGAAGTTAGTCCTATACCCGGTTTCGGGGCCGTGCAGCTGGGCATGCACAAATTTCATAACAACCAAGAACCGAATGCGGTATCAAAGCCAAGTAGGTTCGTTACCATATGGAAACAAACAGGCGACAAGTGGCAAATGACACGTGTTATCAGCCTACACAATAATTAGAATACAGCGGGTACTCATCACACCCGATTTAGTACAGGAGTTTATTCATCAAATCAATTTTGGACAAGGCCTGCCGGTGGCAGGCAAGTTCAAGATAAAAACGAACAGTAATCTATGCAGACCGCGACAAAAAACAAGAATAAGAAGCCCAAGGGCAAAGCGGGCATGCGTAATAAGCAAAAAGAAGTTATGAATGTAGAAAACACAAAAGCACAAATGCGCAAAGGAGTGTTGGAGTATTGCATCCTGTCTATATTAAATGGGCACGACAAATACGCTTCAGAAATCCTTAGTACCCTCAAAGACGCAAAAATGCTCGTGGTAGAAGGTACGATCTATCCCCTCTTGACCCGACTGAAAAATGCCGGACTATTGAATTACAGGTGGGAAGAATCAACCTCGGGGCCACCAAGAAAGTACTATACCCTGACCGAAACCGGGAAACTGTTCTTAAAGGAACTCGATACGACATGGGACGAACTAAGAAATGCAACAAATCTGGTAACTAAAAACAAATAGTATAAAACTAGACTCTGATCTTTAATCGGAGGTAAAACATCAAAAAATGAACAAGACAGTCAATATTAATCTCGCTAACATACTTTTTCACATAGACGAAGATGCGTTCAACAAAATGCGTCGGTATCTAGAATCTGTAAGACGCTCCTTCGCCAATACACCGGGAAGCGATGAAATACTAGCCGATATCGAAGCGCGTATCGCCGAACTCTTCACCGAGAAATTACAAGACCCTAGACAGGTCATCACAAGCAAAGAGGTAGATGAAGTCATTACCATTATGGGCCAACCAGAAGATTACATGGTAGATGAGGACATTTTCGAAGATGAACCCGTGAGCAAATCAAAATCAAGGAACAAGAGGGTCAAAAAACTCTATAGGGATACCGAAATGAAATATGTAGCAGGTGTTTCATCGGGCCTAGCACACTACGTGGGCATAGATCCTCTATGGGTTCGATTATTATGGATCATACTAACCATTGGATCCGGAGGCGGTTTTATTCTGCTCTATGGACTGTTATGGATATTGATTCCCGAAGCGGTAAGCACCTCTGAAAAATTGGATATGCGGGGGGAGGATATCAACATCACCAATATAGAACGCAAGGTCAAGGAAGGCTTTGATGATGTTGCCAATAAAGTAAAGAGCGTCGATTATGATGAGGTAGGAAATAAAGTGAAAAGCAGTGGCAAAACTTTTTTCGATACCATCGGAAGTATAATTATGTTCTTCTTTAAGATTTTAGGCAAGTTCATAGGCATTATCCTAATCATTACAGGGGCTGCCGCCATTATTGGAATGTTCGTAGGCATGCTTACGGTTGGGCTCTTTGATGTGGTTCACTTTCCTGGCCTAGATGGCTTTGTAGATAATGTTACAACGACGCCGATATGGCTATTATCGCTACTGTTCTTTTTTGTAATTGGTATTCCGTTCTTTTTCCTAGTGTATCTGGGGCTGAAAATATTGGTGACCAATTTGAAGTCAATTGGTAATATTGCGAAGTTTTCCTTACTCGGACTTTGGTTGATCTCGTTGGTATCGATTATCGTCATCGGACTTCGGGAAGCTGCCTCACATGCCTTTACCGGGAATGTAACAGACGAAAAGGCATTGGTACTCTACAGTGCCGCAGACACCCTTAATTTTCAATTGGTCTCCTCCGAGTTTTACGACACCAACGATAATGTGCGTATCGGCAATATGATCATGATCTATGATAATGAAGGAACCCCTATTCTGCAATCGGAAGATGTTCGCTTTAACATTAAAAAGTCGATCGACTCCACAGCTAGAGTATCGGTACGAAAAGAAGCCAACGGTCCCTCTTTTGAAGAAGCACGGGGTACTGCTGAAAAAATAAATTACGAGTATGCGCAAAGTGGAAACACCATCCGTTTCAATAATTATTTGACCACCGAAAGCAAGAGTAAATTCAATGACCAAGAGGTACGGGTAAATGTGTATCTACCTGAAGGCCAATTGATCAAGTATGCACCATCGAATAGAAGAAGCTGGACCATTCGTGCAGATACCGATAGAGCTGTTTCGAATCTAGATGATTACATCTGGAAGATGGGAGTCGATGGTACGCTCGAATGCCAAGATTGCCCTGCTATCGAAGAGGACGAGGAGGATGAGGATGACAATAATAAAATCATTATCAATGGTGACGGTATTGATATTAAGATTAACGATGAAGATGGGGAATCATTTAAAATGAAAATCGATGAAGATGGCGTTGACATCAAGGCCAAGGACGAGAACGAAAGAAACGAGAATGTCGACATCAAAATCAATTCTGACGGTGTGAAGGTCAAAACGAAGAATAACTAATGGGTACAATTCAGACGTGAAAATCAACACTTCAGTTCAAAATAGTATGCGGTAACCTAAATACATAACATCTTTACATCATCAATAAAAAACAAGCATCAATCTAACACCGAAAATAATTCGGATAAAAAACAAACAGTCATGACAACACTAGTAAAAATTCTAATTCTATTCCTACTTACACTTTTTTTATCATCTTGCGCCTTTGAAATCGATTTTGGCGAATTCGGGGATGGCGTAAAAGGCAATGGAGAAGTTGTATCGGATAATCGCAGCACCAATGAAACCTTTACAAAGGTAAGTGCCCAAGAAGGCTTAATGGTTTATGTTACCCAAGCAGAAGACTACGCTATTCGCGTAGAGGCCGATGAAAACGTAATCGATTTAATAGGTACCGATATCAGAGATGGTCGCCTAAAAGTCCATGCCAAAAAGAACATTGGTCGCGCTACGAAGAAAGTATATGTTTCCATGCCAAAAATCACTTCCTTAAAAAGTTCAAGTGGTGCGCACCTGATTTCAGAGAATGAAATAAAGAGCAACGAATTGGTTGTTGACGGAAGCAGCGGCGCACATTTAAATCTTTCGATCGATGCCAATGAAATTGATATAGATGCCAGCAGTGGGGCCAACTTAAAGCTTCAGGGAACTGCGGAGGAAACCAAGATCGATGCGAGCAGTGGAGGCAACATCAATGCCAGAAACTTGGAAACCGAAAACTGTGATGCAGATGCCAGCAGTGGAGGAAACCTAAGCATTCACGTTTCAAAAAATCTAAATGCCGACGCCAGCAGTGGAGGTAATATTTCATATTCAGGAAATGCCTCGGTAAAACATAATAAAATGATTTCAGGATCTATTACCCAGAACTAGGACGTGAGTTAAAAGATTCTAACTCAACTCAAGCTGACCTCATAAATTCCGCACAGGATTTATGAGGTCTTTTTGTTTATATTAGTGCAAACATACCTAGTATATGCAGCTCGAACTTAAAAAATATGTTCTTCATCTAAAACATACCTTTAGCATCTCCCGTGAATCGCATGATTTTCAAGATAGCCTTATTGCAGCCCTGTCTTTAGACGGACACACAGGCTACGGGGAGGCCACAGCAAATCCTTATTATAACGTTTCGGTGGAGAGTATGATCAACGAAATCGAAGGCATTCGACAAGAACTCGAAACTTTTGATTTCAGCACGCCACAACAATTGCATGCATTTTTGACCCAAAACGGACTAAGCAATTTTGCGGTTTGTGCTTTAGATTTGGCAGCTCATGATCTATATGGAAAATTGAACGGGAAACCCTTGTACCAGATTTGGAATACTAGTTTGGACCATTACCCTACCACCAATTATACTATCGGCATAGATTCTATAGATAAAATGGTGGCCAAGATGAATGAAACCCCATGGCCCATTTACAAAATAAAATTGGGAACAGACAATGATGTGGCTATCGTGCGAGCTTTGCGCGAGCATACCGATGCCATCTTTAGAATCGATGCCAATTGTGCTTGGTCGGCAGAAGAGACCATAGCCAATGCACCGGTACTTAAAGACCTTGGCGTGGAATTCCTAGAACAACCCTTAAAGGCCGACAACTGGGATGGGATGGAGCAGGTAATGCATCAAAGTGTATTGCCCATAATCGCGGACGAAAGCTGTATTGTAGAGAGCGACGTTGAAAAATGCGGACTACATTTTAATGGCATCAATATAAAATTGACCAAGTGTGGGGGGCTTACCCCTGCCCTGCGGATGATTCAAAAGGCAAAATCGCTAGGGTTAAAGGTCATGGTCGGTTGTATGACAGAATCTTCCGTTGGTATTTCAGCCATTGCCCAATTGCTGCCACAACTTGATTATGTTGATATGGATGGTGCGATGTTGTTACGTGAGGATATCGCAGACGGAGTCTCGTTTTCTGCGAATGCTGACACGATTTTCCCAAGCTTGGGCGGTAGCGGAATTCAGCTTAGATAATGGCATTTAAAATCAAACATTTTCCAGGAAGGGAATTACGGGCCAATGGTCAAGTATTTCTTTATTTTGGTGGCACATCATATCTAGGCCTTCAAACCGATCCGGCATTTCAAAAATGTCATATCGCCAATATCAAAACCTATGGGACCAATTATGGTGCCTCGCGTATTTCTAATGTACAACTTGGTATTTTCGAAGAAGCAGAGCAACATTTGTCCACTTTGGTAGGCAGTGAAGCTTGCACCACATTATCATCTGGTTTTTTGGCAGGGCAACTCGTTGCCAAGGAGTTTAACGCTTTGCAATATGAGCGTTTCTATGCCCCGAATACGCATTGCGCTTTATTTTCTATGGGTGCAGCCTGTTTCAATTCCTATAGCGATTTAGATACTGCGCTGCGTGATGCAGTGCGTGAGCAGCAAAATAAGACTCCAGTTGTTTTTTTGGATGCCATTGATTTTGAAGGAAACAACTATCCTCATTTTAGAGAACTTCAAAGACTACCCCTGAATAAAGTTATTCTCGTAGTCGATGATTCCCATGGCATTGGTATAGTTGGAAAAAACGGAAGTGGCGTATTTCAACAACTAAGAGAATGTCACCCTAAAGAATTACTGGTATGCTGCTCTTTAGGGAAAGGATTCGGGATACAGGCCGGTGCAATCTTTGGCAGCACTGAACGAATCGAACAATTCACCAAAACCGATTTTTTCGGCGGGGCCTCCCCTGCGGCCCCTGCGGCTCTTGCTACCTTAGTACAGTCAGAGGACATTTATAGAAATAAACGAGAAAAATTACTGCAAAACATCGAACTATTTAGCAAAGGAATTGTCGACATCTCTAATTTTAGTTGGATGAAAAATCATCCAGCATTTAGCTTTTCCAATCCTGAATTGGCTTCATACCTAGAGAATAACCGAATTATCATCACAAATTTCAACTACCCAGCTGAAGATGCTTCTGCAATGAGCAGAATCGTTATTAGTGCCGATCATTCCGAAGCGGACATTGTGTTGTTGACCGGCCATATCAATACCTTTTTCGGCTAGGGCAACACTATAATAATGAGTGTCAAATTCACAATTTTTTGTACGGATTTTTAACAATTTGACAATTTTATTTCGTATCTTTTAAGGGTTCCCCATTGTATTAACTTAACACCACAACCATGAAAAAACTACTTGGATTGGTTTTTTTGATGTTGCTTTTGGTTTCCGCAACTGATTTCACTTCACAAAAACCACGAACTGACATTTCTTTAGAAGGCACTTGGGAGTTGGTCAATCGTTTCAACTACGACGGACAAAACGTTTCAGATACCATTTTCAATGATAATGGTTATCGACAAGTGAAGATCTTCAGCAAAGGAAAAGTAATGTGGACACGTTATTCTCCCGACGACCCGGCCGAATGGTTCGGATACGGCAGATATACCACTACAGAAAATTCACTGGAGGAACAATTGGAATATGCCTCGGAAGCGATGATGAAAATAGTGGACACCGTGCAAATATTTAGGTTTGAACTGCAATTGGAGAAGAACAACTACAGTCAAATAACCTTAGATGATGAAGGCAACCCAACTTTTTCAGAAAACTATATACGAATCGATTAAAGCACTTCCTCCATAAAAAAAATGCCGATAGGACAAATCCTATCGGCATTTTGTTAGTATATATTCTAAACTAAGCAACCTCCTCTGCGGTTTCAACGGTCGCTAAATATCGTTCTGCGTCTAGGGCCGCCATACAACCCGTTCCCGCAGCAGTTACCGCTTGTCGGTATTCTTTGTCTTGAGAATCGCCACAGGCAAAAACACCCGGCAAATTGGTCTTGGTCGATTTACCTTTGGTAATCAAGTAACCTGTCTCATCCATATCTAATTGTCCTTTAAAGATATCAGTATTGGGCTTATGTCCAATTGCAATGAACAATCCGGTAATTTCAATATCCTCGGTCGTGCCGTCTTGATTGTTTTTCATCCGAAGACCTTCGACCACCTGTTCCCCCAAAACCTCATCAACTTCAGTGTTATAGCGAATTTCAATATTGCTAATATTATTAACGCGATGCTGCATCGCTTTCGAGGCCCGCATATAATCTTTGCGCACCAACATGGTTACCTTATTACAAATATTAGCCAAATAAGATGCTTCTTCCGCAGCCGTATCCCCTGCACCAACAATGGCAACATCTTGTCCTTTGTAGAAAAAGCCATCACAAACGGCACAAGCCGAAACCCCGCCACCTCTTAAGCGTTGCTCACTTTCGATGTTCAGGTACTTTGCCGTTGCCCCAGTTGAGATAATGACCGTTTCGGCCTCTACAACCTTATCGTCGTCAATCGTCGCACGATGAATGCCCCCTACTTCCTTACTGAGTTCTATGGCCGTTACCATGCCTATACGCACTTCAGTGCCAAAGCGCTCGGCTTGTTGTTGCAATTGTATCATCATGGTGGGGCCATCAATGCCCTCAGGGTAACCTGGAAAGTTATCTACCTCTGTTGTGGTGGTTAACTGCCCACCTGGCTCAAGACCAGTATAAACGACAGGCTTTAAATCGGCGCGAGCAGCATAAATCGCCGCTGTATAGCCTGCGGGGCCTGAACCTATAATCAGTGTTTTGATTCGTTCTATTTGTTCGGACATAAGCAAAAATTACGTTGAAATTAGTTATAGAACAAAAGTAGGTTTTTTGCAAAAAAACTTACTTTTTAGTTATCAAAAGTTATGACTACCCCTATAGATATTAACAAAAGAAAAAAATACCCCTAAGTTACGGCACATAGATGATTTTCTAGGTTTAGCCTAAAAATCAAGGGGATAATTTCGAAGTTTTGACCGATTTTAGGTACAAAAATGTGAACAATTTTATACAAAAATCTAGTTGTAACTATTTTTTTTATCGAACTTAAGGAGGTAAATTCGCAAATACGGCCAAAAACCAAATTTAAGCGCCATGACCAATAAAGTATTGAAGACGGTAATTATCGACGATTCAGGTATGCAAATGAAAGTCATATCCAAGTTGGTAAAAAACCATCCCAACCTGTCCTTAGAAGCCACTTATGAAAACGGAATGGTAGCTCGTAAAGGAATTAAGGGCAATAATGTAGACCTTATTCTTTTGGATATAGAGATGCCGGTGATCAATGGCTTTGATTTTTTGGATGCCATGGAGAAGCGACCACAAATCATTATCATTTCTGGAAAGTCTGATTATGCCTTGCGCGCTTTCGATTACGATGTAACCGATTATCTACACAAGCCTATAGGTTTGGGACGTTTTAATACCGCCATTGAGCGTGCAGTGGCCTATCAGATCAATACAGAACTGGATCAAGGGCCTCAAGAATTTATCTTCGTCAATAGCAATCTTCAGAAGAAAAAAGTGATTCTAGGTCGAATCAAGTGGATTGAAGCATTGGGCGATTATGTAAAGTTGGTTACCGATGAAGGTACCGTTTTGGTCCTTTCTACGATGAAAGCTTTTATTCAACGTCTACCTTCTGAAAAATTTGTTCGAATTCATAAATCGTACACCGTAAATATTGAGCGGATAGATCGCTTTAACAGCACCAGTGTTGAAGTGGCAGGAGTGCGAATTCCCTTAAGCCGACTTCGAAAAAATAGTTTAGAGCAGGCCCTCTCAGAAATTTAGAATCATTTCATCCACCGTGCTGTTGTACCCTCGCTGGGTGCAACTTCGAACCACTCCAAATCAACTTCGAAAGCGCTCTTATACGCAACCGCAGCATTCTTTACAAAGTCATCAACGGCATCTTCATGTACAATATTTAAAGTACATCCTCCGAAACCACCACCAGTTTGCCGAGCCCCAAGTACCTGTTCATAGTTCTTGGAAAATTCTACCAAAAAATCAGATTCAGAGCAGCTTACTTCATACTGTTGACTAATTCCATGATGAGCTTCATATAGTATTGCACCGACTTTTTTAAGTTGGTTATTCTGCAAAGCACGGGTTACTTTAAAGACTCTAGCATTTTCCTCTAAGATGAAGGCACATCTTTTATAAACCGTTTCGTTCATCTGCGAACTGAATTCTTGAAGCATTTCGACAGTGACATCGCGCAGCGATTGTACTTCGGGGTACTTTTCTTGTATGATCCGCACGCCTTCTTCGCATTCAGCCTTTCGCACATTGTACTCACTGGTGGCCAGCGAATGTGATACTTTAGTGTTCAGCATTATGATTTTGTACGGATGCAAAGAAATCGGTATCATCTGACGGTCGAGCGACCTGCAATCGAGAAGTATCACCTTGCCCGCCTTACTCATTACCGAAGCATATTGATCCATGATGCCACATAAAGTACCGGCAAAAGTATGTTCGGCCGTTTGGCACAACTGCACGATTTCCAATTTTGAAAGGCCAAGACCGAAAAGTTCATTGAGTCCATAGGCCAATCCACATTCCAAAGCGGCAGAAGAGCTGAGACCTGAGCCGGTTGGTAAATTACTTTCTATCGTACAATCGAATCCACGCAACGTGTCCGTACGCTTCATTAATTCATACAGGACTCCCAAAATATAATTATGCCATTCAATTTCGCTTTTGGCAAGCTGTTGCAGATCTATTTGAAACCCCTCCTCATAACCTAAGGTATAAACATTGCAAATGGTATCTGACCCGTTTCGCTTAAATTTAAAAATGATCTTTTTCCCGATAGCCGTCGGGAGTACAAAGCCCATGTTATAATCGGTATGCTCGCCGATCAGATTTATTCTTCCTGGTGACGCTACCACCAGCTCTGGTTCAAAATGTTCTAAAAACTGCATTACTCTCTATTTAATTGTTTTTGCTGTGCAACATCTCTACCGTAGCCACGGTTCTGAACCCTAAATGTTCTTGGGCAGAATCTAGGCTATTGCTCATTCGTGCAGAGACGCGATAACTTGCGCAGTATTGATCGTTACAAAGAAAAGACCCCCCTTTAATCACTTTTTCATGTGCATTCGGGTTTTGCTTCCGATAGGGTACTTCTGCTCCTATTGGATTACGTGTAATTTGTTTGGTTCCTAACATTTCTCGATAATAATTGGTATTGTACCAGTCGCTTGTCCATTCCCAAACATTGCCGGCCATATCATATAAACCTGCGGAGTTCGGAGGATACGATTTCACAGGTGCCGCCCCTTCAAAACCATCAGCCATGGTATTAGTTACCGGAAATTCCCCTTCCCAAGAATTGGCCATGCGCGATAATTCGGTTGCATCATTACCCCAGGAAAAAGTAGTGTTCAACTGGGTTCCCCGAGCGGCCAACTCCCACTCGGCCTCGGTGGGCAAACGTCTACCAGCCCATTCGCAATATGCTACGGCGTCTACATAGGAAATATGAACAACAGGATGGTCTTCTTTTCCCTCAATAGTACTTTCAGGGCCTTTCGGATGTTTCCAATTCGCACCAATTTTCCATTCCCACCATTGAGAAAAATCATACCGATTGGCAAGACTGGTTTTGGCCTTTCTAAAAATCAAGGAGCCTGGCTGCATAATGCTATCATGTGGTTTTTTGGTATTTGGGGGCAATTGTTTTTTCAATTCCTCCCAGTCGATATCGCGCTCGGCCAAGGTTCTATAGTTTGTGGCTTCCACGAACTTTCTGAATTGGGCGTTGGTTACTTCGTTAACATCTATAAAGAACCCATCAACCGCAACTTTATGGGCTGGTTTTTCATCTGACATCGCCATCTTATCATTAGGTACCGCACCTTTGAAAAATGATCTACCAGCGACCCAAACCATTCCGTCAGGGGCCTTCACATATTCTGGAATCTCAGTCAAAAGGGCATGCGGTTCTTCGGCCACATTTTCATATTCTTCAATACCAGGGCTCTTTTCTTTGCTGCTATTGGGACCACAACCAACAAAGAAAAAAATAAAGCAAACTAGCAACGCCAAAGAATAAAAACTGCGCATGAAACAAAAAAATTGAAAAGCGAAGTTAATTCAATTTTTCATTTAACAACCCCTTATCCAGTAGGGGAATCTTAAAATGTTCGAGTTCGGGCATTCGTCGCTCTCTTGTAAATATTTGCGCGGCCTTTTTCAAGATGTCAGGATGATTTGAGGCTATGTTATTCCGTTCCTCGGGATCGTTCTTTAGGTTATACAACTCCAAGGTCGGAGTATCATTATTAGACAAGTTCAGGCGAACCACTTTATAATCTCCCATTCGAATAGCCACTTGCCCGCCGTAGCTGGGAAATTCCCAATAGAGAAATTCGTGCTCTTGCTGATTAGACTGTCCCAGCAATTCTGGAAGCATACTCAGGCCGTCAGTTTTCGATTCGATCTCGTACCCTGCTATTTCGCCTAAGGTAGCAAACATATCATAGTGGGCCGAGGCATGGTCACTAGAACTCCCAGCCACAATTTTGTCTGGCCAAGACGCAATCATAGGTACCCGAATTCCTCCTTCATATAAAAAGCCTTTCCCGCGGCCGTAAATTCCTTGGAATGGTTTGGCACTTTCAAAAAACACTGGATCTGCCCCACCAGCATAAGAAGGCCCGTTGTCTGAAGTAAAAACAATCAAGGTATTGTCATAAATACCCTCATCTTTCAATTGTTGCACCAGCTTGCCGATATTTTCATCCAAATAGGATACCATGGCGGCATAGGCGGCTCTAGGATTCTGGTGCGGGAAATAACTGCGCTCCCCTAAATAGGGTTGTTCATCCCCAAATTTTTTCTTGTAATAGGTAACCCATTTTTGGGGTGCTTGAAGTGCCACGTGCGGTATTGGTGTTGCCCAATACAAGAAAAACGGAGTTTCCTTATTCGTAGCCACAAAATTGGTAAGCTCGTTGAACATTAGTTCTGGCGCATACTCATTAAGGGTATACGCTGCATAACTATCCGAATTATTGGGGTCTGCACCTGCCGCTAATTTGGTATTCGGCGCAATCGTGTCATTCTTAAGATGCACCCTATTTTTGTTTTTATATAGATGCAATGGATAATAGGTATGTGCCTGCCGCTGACAATTATAGCCGTAGAAAAAATCAAAACCCATGGTATTGGGAATTGAATTGGTATGCGGTGCACCTAATCCCCATTTGCCAACCATACCTGTAGTATAGCCTACCTCCTTTAACTTTTGAGCCAAGGTTACTGTCGACGATGGCATGGGACCTTGCCCTTCCAAAGTAGAGTCTTTTGCCATGGCCCTATAATCCCAAACATCGCCACGCTCTTTCCATTCCGAGTTTCCCCTGATATAGGCATGGCCGGCATGTTTTCCGGTCAAGAACATATAACGTGCTGGGGCACAGACCGGAGCACTACTGTAATGTTGAGTGAAGAGCATACCAGATTTGGCCAAGGCATCGATATAGGGAGTTTCGATTTTTTGCTGCCCATAGGCACCTAGTTCGGCATAGCCCAAATCGTCGGCCAAAATGTATATGATATTGGGTTTGACAACCTTTTTGCCTAGATCGGTTTCTTTGCTTTCATCTTTGCAGGCAAATAAGAGCGCCCCTACACATAAAAGCGACAGCAAGTTCCCATAGCTATTCATTTGACTTTCTTTAGAGTACTACGGACTTACCCGGAGTAGGTATTTCATATGAACCATCTGCTTTCGGCTGTACCGGCGCTGGCGAATCCCAATTGAGGTTGTCTGGCACAAGCGAAAGTTCTGATTGCATTGCCTCTTCCCACTTGATAACCTTCCCTGAATAGGTTGCCATACGACCAATAATGGCACTCATCGTACTTTTGGCCCCATTCTCGGCATCGGAGATGACCCCTCCGTTACGAATGGCTTCGAATAGCTTAATATGCTCAACTTGGTACGGATTGGGATCATCCTTGCCACGGTGCTCAAATAAAGTCTCTCCAGACCAGCCCTTTAAAATTGCATTGTCACCGAATGTCGATACGGTGCCTTTCGTACCTTGAAAAAATTCTGAAACCTTGTTCATGGTATCGGGCTGATGGCGGCATTGACTGGCAACCACAGCTCCACTTGGATAGGTATACTCTACAAAATGGTGATCAAAAATTTCCCCATGATCTTTGCCATTGCGCACCTGTCGTCCTCCCATACCTTGAGCCGAAATAGGATATTCGCCAATAAACCAATTGGCCACATCGATATTGTGAATGTGCTGTTCTAAGATGTGATCGCCACATAACCAGTTAAAGTAATACCAGTTTCGCATCTGGTATTCCAACTCCGATTGCCCTGGTTTACGTTCACGTACCCATACACCCCCGCTGTTCCAATATACCTGACCCGAAACGATCTTCCCGATTTTATCTTGCTTCAATTGATCTACTGCGGCTAGGTAGCTATCCTGATAATGACGTTGTAAACCGACGACCACATTTAAGTTGTTCGATTTTGCCTTTTCAGCTGCTGCCAATACCCTTCGTACCCCAGGAACATCAGTAGCCAAAGGCTTTTCCATAAAAACGTGCTTTCCGTGGTTCACGGCATATTCAAAATGTTGGGGTCGAAAACCCGGAGGTGTGGCAATGATTACAACATCCGCTAAATCAATGGCCTTTGTAGCCGCATCGAAACCAACAAATTTGTTTTTCGCTTTGACATTAACCTTGTCAGAATCGCCCATTTCTTTCATGATATTGGCAAGACTTGTCTCTAAGCGATCTTCGAAGGCATCGGCCATGGCAACCAATTCTACATTGTCATCTGCCCTTAAGGCCTGTATGGTAGCTCCCGTACCACGACCCCCGCAGCCAACGACCGCAATTTTAAGTTTCTTGTTATTGAGAACATTGACCATAGCATTCATCTGAATATTCGGCAGAACCATTGCTGCGCCAGTGAACAAAGCCGTACTTTTTACAAAACTTCTTCGAGAATTTTTACTTTTTTCCTTGGAACCGCAATCCGCTTTTGAATTTTTCATCATTTATTATTTTGGGTGGTTTTTCGTTGTACTGTAAGTCAAGATAGAAAAACGTTGGAGAATTAGCAATAGCGAACCGTTATCCCACAAAATAGGCCAACACCGCAATGACAATGCCTACCAGGACCACTGAGAGTACTATGTCTACTTTATCAATACTTTCCTTGTTGACACGCTTGTCATTTTCAGACAATGTTCCCATTGAAAGACCAGCAATCTGCCTGTAGTCGGGTGGGTTTGTGGCCAAACTTACACCGATGCAAATTACCACGGAGAGCACGAACATGAAAATGGCCATATGGGCGAAGTTAATGGTTGCAAAATCAAGCAGCACCCCTGATAAATTAGCTTGGTAAACTTCCGCTAATATTCGAAGGGCCGCTACAATCAGGCCTGAAAACAACGTTACTATAGCGGCTTTTGAGTTAACACGTTTCCACAAGATACCCAAAAGAAAAACAGCTGTAATCGGCGGTGCGATGTACGATTGTACGCTTTGCAAGTATTGGTACAACGTTCCTCCACCTATTTTATCCATAATGGGAATCCATATAATTCCAAGTACAACAACTATGGTCGTAGCCAGCTTTCCAATATTCACTAACAAGCGCTCTGAAGTATGCGGTCTCAGCTTCTTATAAATGTCTATGGTGAATATCGTAGAGCAAGAATTAAAGACCGAGGCCAAGGAACTCATCAATGCCGCCATAAGGCCGCCCGCAACCAAGCCTTTTAGTCCAACAGGAAGTAAGGTCTTTACCAAAACAGGAAAAACCTGGTCGGCCTTTTCATAACTGAGCACCCCTTCTTTTGAAAGCGCAAACGCAATAATACCAGGTATCAAGAAGATGAAAATAGGAAGTATTTTAAGATAGGCCCCAAAGATAGCTCCTCGCCTACCTATTTTGATATTGTTAGCTGCCAAGGTACGTTGCACTATGTATTGATCTGTACACCAATACCAAATACCTACAATGGTACCGCCTATCAACATGCCTGTCCACGGAAAATCGGGGTCGGATATAGGGCGCCACATATTAAAATGTTCACTGCCCGCAACGGCACGTAGGTTGTCCCACCCTCCAATTTCCTGCAACCCCAAGTAGGTAATAATGACCGATCCGGCGATTAAAATTATCGTCTGCAGGGTCTCGGTATAAATAACAGCTTTCATTCCACCAATCACGGTGTAAGCACCGGTAAAAAGTACGATTCCGATTGCCCCGTACCAAAAGGGTATGCCCAGCAATTCAGATACCACGATGCCACCCGCATAAATCGTTACCGATACTTTTGTAATCACATAACCCAATAAGGAAAAAACGGATAAAAACCAGCGAGAGCGGCTATCGAATCGTTTTTCCAAAAATTCGGGCATGGTAAAGGCCTTGCTCCTGAAATAAAATGGAAGAAACAACCAGCCCAATAGGAGAACAATCCAAGCATGCAGCTCGTAATGGGCCATTGGCATACCCGATTCGGCACCGGTACCTGCCAAACCCACCACATGTTCAGAGCCGATGTTGGATGCAAAAATAGAAGCCCCGATTACGAACCAGCCTACATTACGCCCGGCTAAAAAATAGTCTTCAGTATTCTTGTTTTTTTGAAGTACAACCCAGACCGCGACTCCGATCAGGGCCGCAAAATAGAGCCCAAGCACCCACCAATCCAAGGTTTCCAAAATCGTTTCCATGACGGAAAAGATACAAAAATATGGGCTTTAGAAGCTGTAACTCAGTTTTATCATACTTCCCCGAGGCAATACGGGAACCACGACAAAGCTGGCATCTTGATTCGCTTGTATAAAATCTGCAGTTGCACCATTTGCATTGGCGCCGAAGCTATTGGCCCCAAAGAAATTCGCCAGGCCTTCAGAATTAAACAAATTGGTCACCAATAGACTAGCGGAAATGTTTTTATTGATTTGGTATCCCAAACCAGCATTGAAAATACTATAGGCCGGCAGCTGAAAGGCATTGGCGATATTACCTTCGCGTTCACCCATAAACTGCCACCTTAAAAAGGCATCGAAAGCATCCCTTTGATATTCCATCCCCAAATTGAACATTAGTTTAGGGTTAAACGGAAGCCTATTCCCCGAATAATTTGTTATCGAATCATCATCTGCGGGTACGGTACCTGCTGCATCGTAGATTGTCCAATCCGTTGCCTCGGGGTTTTGCAGCACACCATTGAACGCTAGTTTAAAAGTCGAAGAAATGGCATAGGCACTCTCCCACTCCAATCCCAAGGTGCGCGAGGCATTGAATTGAATGGGGGTATAAAACACGGAATTAGTGTCCCCATCGAATTCAAAATTACCCGTCCCAATATTTCGAAGCGCACTCCAAAATGCAGTTGCGGTAAAAGAAAAGCCGGGCAGATTCCATTTAAGCCCAACTTCTGCTTGACTGATTTTTTGGACCTCCCCTTTTTGATTGATCGGAACATTCGAAAAGTTATTATAGTAATAGTCTAACTCCGGTGCTTTGTTTCCTTTGGAAAAACGCACAAAAAGAGCCGCATCATCTTGAAATTTATAGTTTAAACCGGCAGAATAAGATAGATAGGCATAGTTGAAGTCAAATTCATCTTGTTGACCGGTTGGGGCGAGAACTCCATTGTCATACTCGGTCAATGGATTGCCGTCCGCCCCGCCCGGCGCTGCGAAGGGAGCAAAACGGTCATTGCTTCCTTTGTGATTGATGGATTCATAACGCAAGCCTGCATCTAGGTGCAGCTTATCCATTATCTTCCACCGGTCATTCACGAAAGCCGCTATCTGGCTTACTTTGGCACGTGAGTTTATAAAGAACAAGCCCCCGTAATTACTAACGCCATTATCGTCTGAAAGCGCTAAGGCAGGTTGCCCTGGATTTTCTAAAGTAACCTGAAGCATGCGGGGATCGGGTTCGTAGGTTACAAATCCGAAACTCCCTTGCGTAAACATTGACGTATCGGCAAAACCCGCTGCTAGGCCGAAATTAATGTCATGGTTTTCGCTTTGATTACGAAAGCTCAATTGATCTATCCATTCTCTGGCAGTATTGTCCTTGAGCCAAGTTGCCGTACCCATGATAGCGTCATTGGGAAGGCTTCCGCCACCCAAGTATTGAAATGGGTCTCCGGCCAAAATTCCGCTATTGTCTATTCTAGCCAATTCATCGCCGCTGCGGGCATCACGGAATACAACTTGCCCAATGGGAAATTGTGCCCCTGTGATAAAATAGGCCAAAGGATTGCTTAAGGAAACAAAATTATTACTAATCGATGTTTGCCAATTGGCATTTTTGTTCGAGTACTTTAGATTGTTACGAACAGACCATCCATTACCCAAATGCTGCAGCACATCAAAACCGAACGCCCGATCTTGCGCATGAACCCCTTGTGCGGGGTCAAAATCATTGGTCGCATTGTCAGACAAACGCCGGCCATCTGGTATGGCAGCATTAAAGGAAGGCATCAACAATGATGTTGAATTGAAGTCTTGGCCAAATGCGGTTTGGGGATCATTCCAATTGGTCGCAGCCACCCCGGTCCATCTATTGGTAAAATCATCCAATATTTTGGCATAAAATTTTAGGTACCCTTTGCGATGTTGTTTAATCAGGTTCATTTTTAACTGCCCCCCTTTGCTAAAGGTGAAGTTGGTATTTCTCGCGCCCTCATCCTTGCGGTAATGCCCGCCTACGTTAAAAAACCAATCGTTGCCCAAAGGACCACTAAGAATCATATCGGTTCTGTAGAAAGGATTGCTATCACCCTGTAGGCCGCCTTTTACCTGTACCTCACCACCGAAACTGTTACGTACACCCTTTGAAATGAAATTGTAAATCCCACCCGGGGCGTTTAAGGCAGTTATGGCTGCACTACCACCTCGAATTCCTTCAACTCTCGCTGTAGTGATATCAACGCGATGAAAAAGTTCAGGAGTATAATAAGAATGTTGTACCAAACTAACAGGTAAGCCATCCTCTTGTAAGGAAACATAATACCAACCTAAGTCATCTTCAGCAGATGCTGAAATACCACGAGCGTAAACTTTTGTAAAAACTTCCCCGGCCGATGGGTCTGTAAAAGTGCCAGGTATAGCCTCCAAAATGGCTGCAGTTCCTCTTGGAACTAACTGCTCAAGTACTTCTGAATTTAAACTGGTAACCGAGGTACTTGATTCAATTTGTAAGCGCGGGTCAAAACTACCGGTCACAACTATATTTTGAAGATTCAAAAGATCCTTTTCTAAAACTATAGAACGTGAAATTTCGTTATCCTTAATTACGAGAGTTTCGTGATAGGTTTTTAAACCTAAATAGCTGATTGTTAATTCATAAGAGCCATTTTCAATCTCAGTTAGTTGAAAGGTACCTTCTTCATCAGTAACTGTAAATTTTTGTACTGGTTGTAGGTTTACACTAGCACCAACTAAAGCTTCACCAGCTTCATCTTTTATATCCCCGATAATCGCAACCTGAGCCTCAAGAGAAGCAACACACAATAGTCCAAAGAGAACAAGAGTTAAGAGTCCGTATTTACTCATCAATATTTTACTTTAAGTGTGCAAAGATACAAAGTTATACAACCTATGTATTAAAATTTTCTCATCTGTTTTAAGGCCGCTTCAATAGTATTAACGGGCAGTTTACAGGTGCTATTCTGGCAAACATAAATTAAGGTTTCCTCGGCATTATAGCGATCTTTAAAAAGGGGAAGTTTACTCTCATGTGATGAAGCAATAATTAGAGAATTAGGGATGTATTTCGCCTGTAATCCGGATCGCAGCTCTTTGGCCTCATCACCTACAATAACAATCTCAAAATAGGGATATGTATTGTGCAGCAAAAGATTAGCCCAATTCGCGTATGCATCTGTATATTCCGATATCATAGGCACAAGTGTTGACAACATACTTTTCGATTTATCTAGATACTCCTTGTTGTAATCGATATGACCGAGTTGAAATAAGTTATGTGCCATAACTGAATTTGGAGAAGCAATATCACCATCGTTCGTTTTAATAATTTTAGAAATTAATTCTTGATTTTTACTGAAAGTAAAAAGACCAGAGGCTTCATCAGAAAAATCTTCAAGAACAATTTGGGTTAAATCACGAGAAAAATCCAAATAGTCAAGTTCTTGAGTAACCTTATACAAGGCCAAAGAAGCTTCAATTAAAAAAGCATAATCTTCTAAAAAACCTTCTGAAATTTTACTCCCAGTTTTGAAGGAATGTAGCAAGTAATTATTGGAGTAACTATTAGATCTTAAAACTTCAAACAGATGAGTAGCTTGATTTAAAAAAAGTGCATCTCCAAAACTCGCATAGGCGTCAGCGAAACCTTTAAGAAGCATAGCGTTCCATGAAGTAAGAATCTTGTCATCTATACTAGGCCTAACTCGTTTTGCTCTTGTCTCAAGTAGTTTTTCGTGCCAAGTTGTTCGTAAACGATGTAAATCATTTAAAGACAATTTATGCTGATTTGCAAAGGTTTGATCTGCTTGTGATTTATGCAGGACATATTTATGTTCTTCCCATATATTTTCTTCAGAAATTGAATAGTAGTCACTAAAAAGTGCGTAGTCTTCAGCTAAAACACTTTGTAATTCTTCCTTCGTCCAGGTATAGAACTTACCTTCTACCCCATCACTTTCGGCGTTTAAGGCAGCATAATAGCCACCTTCGGCATTTTTCATTTCGCGCTCTAAAAACGCATTCGTAGCATATACGATTTCCTTATAGCTCGCATCACCAAAATGTGCATAGGCCTTTGAATACAAACTTAATGCCTGCGCATTGTCATATAGCATTTTTTCAAAATGAGGAACTTTCCAATACGGGTCGGTACTATATCTATAAAAACCTCCACCAAGTTGATCAAAAATACCTCCTGCAGCAATTTTATCTAAGCTATTCTTAAGATGTTTAAGGGTTTTGTCGTCCTTATTTAATATGGCATAATCGAGTAAAAAAGTTAAGGTATTGGGCGTCATGAACTTTTCTCTAACCTGGTCTCCTCCATATTCCAGATCCCATTTTGTATTCCACTTAGCAAGACCTTCGGCCAAAGTTTCATTTCTAAGACTATCAGATTCTGCTGCCGGTTGAAACAAATTTAATTCTTGAATACCTTTCGAAAGGCGATCGGCGTATTTATGTGCTTCTTCAGGGTTTTCGGTATACATTCCATTCACTTTTGTCAACACCTTCAACCAATCATCTTTGGGTGAATAGGTGCCTAAATAAAGTGGTTTTCCATTAGGCAAAGCAATAACATTCAAAGGCCATCCCCCACTATGATTAACTAATTGAATGGCTCTTTGATATACCTCATCAACATCAGGACGTTCTTCACGATCAACCTTTATACTTATAAAGTTTTCATTCATGAGTTGCGCCACTTCCTTATCTTCAAAGGTTTCTCGTTCCATTACATGACACCAATGGCATGAGGAATAACCAATACTGATTATCACTAATTTATCTTGATTGGAAGTAGGATTAAATAAATCTGAATTCCAGGCTTTCCAATTAACCGGATTGTTGGCATGCTGCAATAAGTACGGACTCGTTTCATTCTTCAGTTCGTTCGAAAATTCAGTTGAAGCAGTTGCATTCGAATTATCTTTGCATGCAGCAATTAAAAACAGAAAAAACAGCACAATTGCACTGCATTGCACTAAGTTGTAATTCCTCATAGTTTCCGTAGTTCTTTTTTCAATATTTTCCCAGTCGCACTCATGGGCAAGGCTGCCGTAATCTCTATTATTCTAGGATATTTATACGCCGCAATATGGGCTTTTGTGAAAGCAGTAAGTTCTTCGACGCTCGCAGTTACGCCTTCATTCAAAACTACAAAGGCCTTTATTTCCTCTCCCATTTCGGGGTGGGGCACTCCAATCAC
>CALIJE010000109.1 GCA_938017825.1 uncultured Flavobacteriaceae bacterium | reverse complement strand
TTTTTGAGCGACCAAACCAGCACAGATGTTTCCAAAATTACCAGAGGGTACGGAGAAAACAATTTCTTTTTTCAACGATTTCGCCTGCTTGTAAGCAAAAAGAAAGTAGAACATTTGTGGTAACCATCTTGCCACATTAATAGAATTGGCTGAGGTAAGTTGCATCTGGCTCACGAGTTCGTCATCAAGGAAGGCTCTCTTTACCATGCGTTGACAATCGTCAAAAGTTCCGTTCACTTCCAAAGCTGTAATATTCTGACCTAAGGTGGTGAGCTGTCTTTCTTGGATATCACTGACTTTTCCGCTCGGATATAAGATTACCACATTTACTCCTTCAACACCTAGAAAACCATTTGCTACGGCCCCTCCTGTATCTCCTGAGGTGGCTACCAAAACAGTAATTTTATTTTGTTGTCCTTCTGAAAAATGGCCCAGACAAGTCGCCATAAAACGTGCCCCTACATCCTTGAAGGCCATGGTAGGCCCGTGGAACAATTCTAGCGAAGCTGCATTATCCTCGATGTCAACCAGCGGAAATTCAAAGTCTAGGACAGCCGTTATTAATTCTCGTAACTCTTCATCGGAAATATCTTCGTTCACAAATTGATGAATGGCGTTAAATGCAATTTCGTGATTGGAGAACTGTTCAATTTTTTCGAAAAAAGAATCGGGCAATGGGGCAATACGTTCGGGAAAATACAGGCCCTTGTCTGGGGCGATCCCATTGATTACGGCATCTTTGAAAGATACTCGTGGGGCTTGTTGGTTGAGACTGTAGTAATTCATTTACGCTACCTAGTTAATGCGTCGTACGCCTTCAATATTGATTTTTGATACATGTATTTCATAATCAATACCTATATTCTTATATACTTTTTTCATGGCTTTGCCGACTGACTTGGCCTTCGATTCCCCTTTGCTCAAGGCAAAAATTGATGGGCCTGAGCCCGAAATTCCACAGCCCAGTGCACCTGAGGCTATGGCCGAAGATTTTACCTGATCAAAGCCTGGAATTAGAATCGATCGGATGGGTTCTACAATATGGTCCTCTAAGGAGCGACCGATTAAATCGTAATCCTTGGTATAAAGTCCGGCAACCAATCCACCTAGATTCCCCCATTGTTTTATACCATCTTTCAAGGTAATTTTGGTTTTCAATATTTTTCTTGAATCTGATGTCTTCACTTCGATCTGCGGGTGAATAACGGTAGCGAACAATTCTTCCGGACTCGGAATAGGAACAATATCCAAAGGGTCGTAGCTCCGTACCAGGGTAAAGCCACCGAATAGGGCAGGGGCCACATTATCGGCATGGGCAACCCCACTAGCCAAGCGTTCTCCTTCCATAGCAAAGCGAATAAGTTCTAGGGTAGAAAAAGGCCTCCCCAACAACTCGTTCATTCCCCAAACAGCCCCGGTAGAACTGGCCGCACTACTGCCTATTCCGCTCCCGGCCTTAATTTTTTTATAGATTTCGATTTCAAAACCTCCCTCGTAATCCGAGGCGTCCAAGAACGCCAATCCGGCTACACCTGCAACATTTTTGCTGGTTTCCATAGGCAATTCTTGGCCTTCCAATTTCGTGATGAAAATTCCTTTGGCAACTGTTTTTCGAATTACCATTTCATCACCTACAGCATCCAAAGCAACACCTAATACATCAAAGCCACATGAAATGTTGGCAATCGTGGCAGGGCAGAATATTCTGATCGTTTCCATCTTTAGAAATTTCCTATTCTTATTATATCTGCGAAGATACCAGAAGCCGTAACATCGGCCCCAGCTCCGGCCCCTTTAATGATCATCGGCTGGTTCGGATAGCGTTTCGTATAGAACAAAACGATATTATCACTGCCTTCAAGATTGTAAAAGTCATGTCCTTCGGGTATTTCTTTTAAACCAACACTGGCTTTACCTGTCTCGAATTGCGCGACGTACTTAAGCTTACTATTTTTGGCCTTGGCGTCTGAATATAGTTTTTGAAAATCAGCTTCGTGCTTAATCAGAGACGCAAAAAAGTCTTCATTGGTAGCGGTATTCAAACTTTCCTGTGGTAAAAAAGAATTGTTCTCGATGTCTTCCATCTCTAATTGATGGCCACTCTCACGGGCTAAGATCAAAATCTTGCGCATAACATCCACTCCGCTCAAATCTATCTTTGGGTCGGGTTCGGTATACCCCTCTTGTTGAGCCTGTTTTACTACGTCGTGAAAGCTGATGGTATCATTGAAATTATTAAAGACAAAATTTAGGCTCCCCGATAAGACCGCTTCAATTTTTTGAATTTGGTCACCGGATGCGACCAAGTGCTTTAAGGTGTCTATTATCGGCAGGCCTGCGCCTACATTGGTTTCGAATAAAAATGGAGCGTTATAGTTTCGCGCCAGGCTTTTTAGTTCTTGATAGTTTGCATAAGCTGAAGAACAGGCAATTTTGTTACAGGTAACCACAGAAATACTATTCCCTAAATACCCACGGTAGGTACCCGAAACCTCGACACTTGCGGTATTGTCGACAAAAATACTATTGCGATAATTGAGATGATTTACCCGTTCAAAGAACAACTCTTTGTTCGCCTTTTCCCCGGAGGCCAGCAACGCCTCCCAGTTTTGAAGCGAAATCCCGTCCTCCTCAAAAACCATTGTTCTCGAATTTGATACGCCTATTATGCGAACATTTAGTTTTAGGATTTCCCTGAGGTATTTTTGCTGCTGCTGAACCTGTTTAAGAAAACGTGCACCCACATTGCCGACACCCATGACATACAGGTTCAACTGTTTTATGTTTTCTTCGAAAAATTCCTCATGTAATGCGTTCAAAGCTTTCTTAACATCATCTTTATTGATCACAGCTGAAATATTACGCTCCGAGGCCCCTTGTGCAATAACACGTATGTTTACGTTGTTCTTGCCTAGTGTGCTGAACATCTTGCCACTAAGGCCTTGATGACTTTTCATATTATCTCCTACTAGCGCAATAATGGCCAAGTTCTTTTCGGCGAATACAGGCTTAATTTTTCCACGTTCGATCTCGTAGGTGAAAGCCGAATTCACTACCTGTACAGCCTTATCAATATCATGGTCTGAAATACCTATGCAAATAGAATGCTCTGAAGAGGCTTGCGTAATCAGTACGACACTTATTCCGGCCTGTGAGAGCACTTCAAAAAATCGTTTCGAAATTCCAGGTATGCCTACCATACCTGGACCTTCTAACGACAGCAGTGCCACATGATCTACATGGCTGATACCGCGTACGGTTTTTCCCTTGTCGTTTTTATTTTTTGTAATTATCGTTCCTTTATCTTTGGGTCTGAACGTATTTTTAATTTCAATGGATATTCCTTTGGCCAACACTGGTTGAATGGTAGGAGGGTACAAAACCTTCGCACCAAAATGTGAGAGTTCCATGGCTTCCTCATAGGAAATGTGTGAAATAGCCTTTGCTTGTTTTACAAGTTTCGGATTGGCCGTATACATACCGCTAACATCGGTCCAGATTTGCAAGGTGTTTGCCCCTATGGCCGCTGCCAAGATCGCGGCCGAATAATCAGATCCACCTCTGCCTAGAGTAGTAGGGGTGCCGTTTTTGGAAGCCGCAATAAAACCACCGGCCACAATGATCTTCTGAACGGTTTGCTCAACATATTTTTGGCACTTTGCATTGGTGATTTCGAAATCGACGGTTGCTTTGCCATTTACATCATTGGTGATAATTAGGCTGCGACTGTCAACATGGATCGCGTCTAGCTGTTCTGTTTTGAAATGTTCGGCAATAATATATGATGATAGCATTTCTCCATAGCTCACGATTTTATCGGACAATTGTGGTGTAATTTCCCCGATCAAGAAAGCGCCTTCCAACAGATCTTCTAGCGTATTCAACTCACTTTTAATCTTGCTTAGTACAGTACTTTGGGCACGTACCGGAATTAAGGTTTTAACGGTCTCGAGATGTCTTAACTCAATTTCATTTACATGATTCTTATAGGCGCCATCTTGTTGGGCCGCTAGCCGTGCCGAGGTGAGAAGTGTATCGGTAATACCGCCAAGTGCAGAAACCACGACAATTATTTTTTCTGCTGAGCTAGCGGCAACTATATCTTTTACCAGGATTATATTTTGAGCATTGGCAACTGAGGTGCCACCGAATTTTAAGACTTGCATGTCATACTATTGAAAATGGAATTATTTGAAAGGGCCTAAAAGGGCAAAGCGACGGAATTATATATAGCAAGTTACCCCAATGGGGTTGTGGTGGCAGAAGTAAAGGTTGTGCCATTTGAAGTGCAAAAGTTTGTTGCTATGTCTATTAAAATGAAATGCATACACTTGTTGAAGTAGTAAATGTAGTACTTTTGACTTCTTAATCAAACGGGCGATCAAATTTTTACGGAATCTCTGGCAAAATCAGTATTCTATTATTGATTTTGAGATTACAATCATCTTTGTTAATTAAAATGCAAGACCAAGAGTATGAAGATTTTTAGTGGAGCACAAATATACGCTGCCGATAAATTTACGATAGAGAAGCAACAAATTGATAGTGATGCGCTGATGGAGCGTTCCGCCATTCAGATTTTCAACTGGATTCACAGTCGTATGCAAGGTGCCCCAGTTAAGATTCATTTATTCTGTGGAATTGGTAATAATGGCGGTGACGGAATTGCTCTCGCACGACACCTTCAGGAACATGGGTATAATATTGCTGTTTATGTTGTAAACTACAGTAAAACCCGTTCCAAAGATTTTTTAATAAATCTGGAAAGACTCAAAGCCCGCAAAATATGGCCAGAGTTTCTGGATTCCGAATGTGAGTTTCCCGAAATAGGCAGAGATGACATTATCGTAGATGCAATTTTCGGGATAGGTCTAAATAGGGCTCCCGATGGCTGGGTAGTTAAACTTATGGAGCATCTGCAGCGCACCGATGCCTTTATTCTTGCAGTTGATATTCCGTCAGGATTGTTCACCGATAAATTGCCAGGAGCTGAAAACGAGGCACTCAGGGCTAATTTTGTATTGAGTTTTCAGGCGCCCAAATTGATATTCTTTTTACCAGAAACAGGTAAATATGTTGAGCAATGGCAGCTATTGGATATTGGCCTCGATCCAGAATTCTTGATGACCACTGAAACCGACTACCATTTAATTGGTAAGAACGAGGTTTTGCCGATGTACCAGCCTCGGCAAAAGTTCGATCACAAAGGTACATACGGACATGCCATTATCATTGGAGGTAGTAAAGGAAAAATAGGTGCTGTGCATTTGGCTGCAAAGGCATGTTTGAGCATTGGGGCTGGCTTGGTTACCGCCTATGTACCCGAATGCGGATTGCTTCCACTGCAAACCAATCTTCCGGAAGTCATGGTTGCGACCGATGCCAATCTAGATGTTCTTTCCCAAATTAATATCGACATTGAACCCAGTGCTATAGGAATAGGCGTGGGTATGGGACAGGATAAAAAGTCGGTTAAGGCCTTTTTAGATTTTCTAACGGATGCAACATCACCGATCGTGGTGGATGCCGATGCACTGAACATCTTGGCTTCTAATAAATCGATGCTAAAAAAACTGCCCAAGAAATCAGTTCTGACACCACATCCAAAAGAACTCGAACGCTTAATTGGAACATGGAAAGATGATTTTGACAAATTGGCCAAGACAAAAGCGTTTTCTAAAAAGTATGATTGTATAGTATTGATTAAAGGAGCCCATACGATGGTTATTTATGAAGGTCTTGGCTATATCAATACTACTGGAAATCCAGGAATGGCAACTGCAGGTAGTGGAGATGTGCTGGCCGGAATGATTACCGGTCTAATTTCTCAGGGGTATGATCCAATTCACGCGGCTGTCTTTGCCGTTTATTTGCATGGAAGAGCCGGTGATATTGCAGTTGAACAATACGGTTATCAATCACTAACTGCAAGCGCCATTAGCGATACTATTGGTAAGTCGTTTATTGATTTGTTCAAGATGCCCGAACAACCGCCCCAAGCTAAAGAGCCAGAACAGACAGAGGAGGGTGTGCAGTAAACACGATGCGATGGTTAGAGGAAGGTAGGGAGAATCTTATTTCTCAGATAACTTTCTTCGAATCCATTTCACTGCGTTCTTGTACTCGATAAAGAATTTCATAGGTTTTTTAAAGAAGAGCTTTTCGACCTTGAAATTATGCATATCCATTTCCTTGAGCGAAACGATGGCGAATGCCTTTATGTTCTCTAATTCTCGAAGATAATTGTAAATCGCAGGATCTATGGCATAGGCATTTTGTCTATGGCTAATAAAGCCAAAACTTTTTTCGTGAAAATGAATTTCGGCGATTCCAATGATTTGGTATGCCCGTTCAAGGGTTAAGGTAACCCCTTCCTTAAAAATGGTTACCATATAGTCATCAAAGACCTGTACCAAGCCGATATCTAGCTGGTACTCTCTTACAATAATGGTTTTTTTGGATTTACCCACTTTCTCTAATAGTGTTGTTCTCTTATGAAACAACGAAAGTAGGGGTATAACTAGATATTGAGTAAATTATTAGATTAAAGGATGAAATACACTCCCGTACTGCATTTTATTAAGGTTTCGGGTATTTCGTCGATAGCTTTACAACAACAAAAAGAGCCGTTTTAACGGCTCTTTTTAAAAACTTTTTGAGGACCTTGAGCTATGCCTCAGAAGATTTTTTCGACTTTTTTATTTTAATTGTCAACTCTTCCTTGTTTTTGTCCAAGTCCATATGAATACTATCACCTTCTTGAAGTTTTGAATTCACGATTTCTTCGGCCAAAGCATCTTCGATATACTTTTGAATCGCCCTTTTGAGGGGTCGTGCACCGTATTGTTTATCAAAACCTTTATCGGCAATATAGTCTTTGGCTTTGTCTGTAAGACTAAGATTGTACCCAATATCCTTTATCCTGGCGAACAATTTTGCCAGTTCAATATCAATAATTTTGTGAATATCTTCCCTTTCTAAAGGATTGAACACTACAACATCATCTATTCTATTCAAAAATTCGGGGGCAAAGGCCTTTTTTAGGGCGTTTTCGATAACACTCTTCTGGTTGGCATCTGCCTGCGATAGTTTTGCCGCTGTGCCAAAGCCAACGCCGGCACCGAAATCTTTGATTTGACGTGCCCCGATATTCGAGGTCATAATGATAATACTATTTCTGAAGTCTATTTTTCGACCGAGACTATCGGTAAGATACCCATCGTCTAAAACTTGCAATAACATATTGAACACATCGGGGTGTGCTTTTTCAACTTCGTCCAATAAAATGACCGAATAGGGCTTTCTACGCACTTTCTCTGTAAGCTGGCCACCTTCCTCATACCCGACGTATCCTGGAGGTGCGCCAACTAATCTTGAGATGGCGAACTTCTCCATATACTCGCTCATGTCGATACGTATTAAAGCATCTTCAGAGTCGAACAATTCTTTCGCCAAAACCTTGGCCAACTGAGTTTTACCAACTCCTGTCTGACCTAAAAATATAAAGGAGCCAATTGGCTTGTTGGGATCTTTAAGTCCGGCACGGTTACGTTGAATTGCTTTCGCAACTTTGGCCACTGCTTCATCTTGACCGATTACGTTTCCTTTGATCAAATCTGGCAATTCTGCCAATTTGTTGCTTTCTGTCTGTGCGATTCTATTTACGGGAATACCGCTCATCATCGATACAACATCCGCTACATTGTCTTCCGTGACCACTTCTTTGTGCAATTTGCTATCCTCTTCCCATTTTTCTTGGGCCAGAGCAAGGTCTTTTTCCAAACGTTTTTCATCGTCCCTTAATTTGGCCGCTTCCTCATATTTTTGCTTCTTTACGACACTATTTTTAAGGTCTCGAACGTCTTCGAGCTGCTTCTCGAGTTCAACAATCTGTTTGGGAACATCCATATTAACGATATGCACTCTAGAGCCGGCTTCATCTAAGGCATCGATAGCCTTAT
Organism: uncultured Flavobacteriaceae bacterium; assembly: GCA_938017825.1. Lineage (GTDB taxonomy): Bacteria > Bacteroidota > Bacteroidia > Flavobacteriales > Flavobacteriaceae > Pelagihabitans. Next base: position 4,176 of record CALIJE010000109.1, on the reverse strand, counting down.
CGGGCAGAAACCGATCTGTCATATACCTGTTCGTCAATTTTACACAGGCAATTAGAGCTTCTTCGGTATAATCGACATTATGATGATCCTCATATTTTCCTTTGATGTTCTGCAGAATTTCGATGGTTTCCTCTACGGAAGTCGGTTCTACGATAACTTTTTGAAATCGTCGCTCTAGGGCACCGTCTTTTTCAATGTACTGCCTGTATTCATCCAAGGTTGTTGCGCCGATACATTGAATTTCTCCTCTTGCCAAGGCCGGCTTGAACATATTGGAGGCATCTAGACTACCAGTGGCGCCACCGGCACCGACTATCGTGTGAATTTCATCAATAAAGAGGATCACATCGTCGTTCTTCTCGAGTTCGTTCATCACCGCCTTCATGCGTTCTTCAAACTGTCCGCGATACTTTGTACCGGCCACTAAAGAGGCCAGGTCTAAGGTGACTACGCGTTTGCCATAAAGAATTCGGGATACTTTTTTATTGATTATCCTAAGGGCAAGACCTTCGGCAATGGCACTCTTACCAACACCCGGCTCACCAATAAGTAGAGGATTGTTCTTTTTCCTTCTACTCAGAATTTGGGATACGCGTTCTATTTCTTTTTCTCTACCTACAACTGGGTCTAGCCGATTTTCCTCGGCCATTTGGGTAAGGTCCCGACCAAAGTTATCGAGGACGGGAGTCTTTGATTTCTTGTTGCCCTTTTGGTTTCCAGTGGCACCGAAATTTCCCTCCTTGCTTTCTCCAGAATCTTCAGGTTCGTTCGGGAACGACTCGGAAGTAGGGGAATCTACAATTTCGTCATCGCTCGTGATCATAAATTTAAACTGTTCTTTCACCCCGTCATAATCGACTTTGAGTTTATGCAGTAATTTGGTAGTAGGATCATTTTCGTTTCGCAAAATGCACAATAGTAAATGAGCCGTATTGATCGAGGAACTTTGAAAAAGCTTTGCTTCTAAAAATGTTGTTTTTAAAGCACGTTCGGCCTGTCTTGTCAGGTGAAGATTTTTTTTGTCTTTTTGAACATTGCTAGGGCTTGGATTGCTCGGACTCAAGATTTCGACCTTTCTTCTCAAATGGTCCAAATCCACATCCATGGCATCCAAGATACTGATCGCTTTTCCGTTACCGTCTCTCAAGAGGCCCAGCATCAAGTGTTCGGTACCAATAAAATCATGGCCTAACCTTAGTGCTTCCTCTTTACTGTAAGCGATTACATCTTTTACCCTAGGTGAAAAATTATCATCCATATAAATCTTTCTTAACATCTATAAAATTAGTAAAACTACTTCAATCTGGGTCAAATACCATACCTATATTCGTTAAACTAGGGCTAAATGTCGAAAAAAGTACAGTAGCATGTAATTACAACTTGATTTTTTCATACACAAAGCACCAAAAATAGTGTTGATAAATTGTTAAATAAAACGAAGTTTATGTGCTTCAAAAGGTATCATTTTTGGTATATTGGGCTACTTTTTTAACGATAAATAATACGTAATATTTTTAGATGGCTGAAGGAGAAAAATTGATTCCGATCAACATAGAAGATGAAATGAAATCTGCCTACATCGATTATTCGATGTCGGTCATAGTGTCACGTGCCCTGCCAGATGTTCGGGATGGTTTGAAGCCCGTACATAGACGGGTGCTCTATGGCATGTATGAACTTGGAGTTCGATCGAGTAGTTCCCATAAAAAATCTGCTCGTATCGTGGGTGAGGTTTTGGGTAAGTATCACCCACATGGCGATACATCTGTCTATGACTCAATGGTGCGAATGGCTCAGGAATGGAGTTTGCGCTATATGTTGGTCGATGGCCAAGGAAATTTTGGTTCTGTAGATGGTGATAGTCCGGCTGCGATGCGTTATACCGAGGCACGTATGCGAAAAATAGCCGATGACATGTTGGCCGATATAGATAAGGATACCGTGGATCATCAATTGAATTTTGATGATTCGTTAGAGGAGCCAACTGTTTTACCGGCTAGGGTTCCCAATCTTTTGGTTAATGGAGCCTCAGGTATTGCGGTAGGTATGGCAACCAATATGCCCCCTCATAATTTGTCTGAAGTTGTTGACGGCACCATCGCCTATATCGACAATAACGATATTGAAATAGATGAGCTCATTACACATATTAAGGCACCCGACTTTCCTACCGGCGGGGTAATTTATGGCTATGACGGGGTTAAAGAGGCTTTTCACACGGGGCGAGGTCGAGTTGTCATGCGGGCCAAAGCTACCTTTGAGGAAGTGCAAGGTCGTGAATGTATCATCGTTACGGAAATTCCGTACCAGGTGAACAAGGCCGACATGATCAAAAAGACGGCAGACCTTATCAACGATAAGAAAATCGATGGTATTTCTAGTATTCGGGATGAATCGGATAGAAAGGGTATGCGTATCGTTTATATCTTAAAGCGCGATGCGATTCCGAACATTGTTTTGAACACCCTCTACAAATATACCTACCTACAAACATCGTTCAGTGTTAACAATATTGCATTGGTGAATGGCCGTCCCAGGTTGTTGAACGTAAAGGAAATGATTCACTATTTTGTGGAACATAGACATGAGGTTGTTGTTCGTAGAACCAAGTTCGAATTAAAAAAGGCAGAAGATCGCGCCCACATTTTGGAAGGTTTGATCATTGCTTCGGATAATATTGATGAGGTCATCGAAATAATCAAGGCTTCGGCCAATGCTGATGAGGCAAGGGAGAATTTGAGAGAGCGTTTTAAACTTTCAGAAATTCAGGCGAAGGCAATTGTAGAAATGCGACTGCGACAACTTACGGGCTTAGAGCAAGATAAATTGCGCACCGAGTACGATGAGGTAATCAAAACCATAGCGGATTTGAAAGACATTCTTGGTAATAAAGACCGTAGAATGCAAATTATCAAGGATGAACTTCTGGAAGTAAAGGATAAATACGGCGATGAACGTCGTTCTGAAATCAACTTTGCAGGTGGCGATTTGAGTATCGAAGATATGATTCCTGATGAGCAGGTGGTTTTGACCATTTCGCATGCTGGGTATATTAAGAGAACACCGCTTACCGAATACAAAACCCAAAATAGAGGTGGTGTAGGTCAAAAAGCGTCATCGACCAGAAACGAAGATTTCTTGGAGCATTTATTCGTGGGGACGAATCACCAGTATATGCTGTTCTTTACCCAAAAAGGAAAGTGTTTCTGGATGCGGGTTTATGAAATTCCCGAGGGAAGCAAAACCTCTAAAGGTAGAGCTATTCAGAACCTGATCAATATTGAGAAAGACGATATGGTCAAAGCGTTTATCTGTACGCAAGATTTAAAGGATGAAGAATATGTGAATAGCCATTATGTGATCATGGCCACCAAGAAGGGCGTTGTAAAGAAAACATCCCTAGAACAATATTCTAGACCCCGTCAGAACGGAATCAATGCTATTGGCATTCGGGAAGGTGATGAACTCCTTGAGGCAAAATTGACTACTGGTACAAGTCAGATCTTCCTAGGCCTGAAGTCTGGTAAGGCAATTCGTTTCGAAGAAAGTAAAACCAGACCAATGGGCCGAAACGCTTCTGGTGTGCGTGGTATTACGCTCGCCAATGACGCTGATGAAGTTGTAGGCATGGTATCGGTTCACAATTTTGAGGACGATCTTTTGGTCGTTTCCGAGAATGGTTATGGTAAGCGTTCCAGTTTAGATGACTACCGTATTACCAACCGAGGAGGTAAGGGGGTCAAAACCATTTCGATTACCGAAAAGACCGGGAACCTTGTAGCGATCAAAAATGTTTCAGACTCCGATGATTTGATGATCATCAATAAATCGGGAATAGCCATACGTATGAGTGTTGAAGACCTGCGTGTCATGGGTAGGGCTACCCAAGGTGTTAAGGTAATCAATATCAAGGGTAACGATTCAATTGCGGCGGTCGCGAAAGTAATGAAAGATGAAGACACCTTAGAAGAAATCGATATCAATGATATTGAGGTTAATACAGAAGATGGCACGGCTCTTGATAATGAGGGTAGTGATGAATCAAAAGAATAATAAATCACACACTAATTTTAATACAACAAAGATGAAAACCAAATTTTTAATATTTGCGGCCCTATGTTTTTCAACTATGGGTCTTGCGCAAAAAAGTGAAATCAAAGCTGCGGAGAAAGCGCT
>CALIJE010000108.1 GCA_938017825.1 uncultured Flavobacteriaceae bacterium | reverse complement strand
GACCTCTTGTTAGAGGATACTTGGGGTGATGGTTGGAATGGAACGGCCCCCTATGTTCGCGTTTATCAAGACGGGGTGCTCATAGTGGATACCGATTTGCCTAATGGTACTTCTACGGTTTTCTCCTTCGACATCATAGCTCCAGTACCGACTTTAGTCATAAGTGATCCTACCGTTAACGAAGACGATGGTACACTAGAATTCGAGATAACGAATACGATTATTGCGGCTACAGGTCCCTTTACGGCATTCTATCAAACGAATAACGGTAGTGCAACTGGCGGAGGTGTTGATTATACAGATGTTTCCGGTTCTTTGAATTTTAGTGGTGCTTTGAATGAATCCCAAATCGTTAATGTTTCCATTAACGATGATTCCTTGGTAGAATTTGATGAAAATTTTCAACTACAAATTACGCATACTACCGATGGCATGGTCGATGTCAGTGATTTTGGGGATGCAACAATCAATGATAATGACACCATAATAATTTCAGATGGCACTACAGTGAATAAGTGCTCTGGTTCTATCTTTGATACTGGTGGTATCTTTGGGCAATATAGTTCTAATGAAGACATCACTTTTACAATTTGCCCTGATGCGGCAGGAAATGTAATTGATATCAACTTTGTTTCTTTTGACGTTCAAAGTTTCAATGATATACTTAGAGTTTATCAGGGAACTTCTACAGCGGGTACATTGGTGGGATCATACCATAACAGCAATTTGCCGCCTGCGAATATTACCTCGTCAGATGCTTCAGGCTGCCTAACATTTCGATTTACCTCGAACAATGGAGTTGATTTAAACGGGTGGGAAGCAGCTGTTTCATGTGTGCCAGTTGCAGTGGCTATATCCATTGATGATGTTACCGTAGATGAAGATGCTGGTACGATGGTCTTTACGGTCGAACACACGGGCTTGCCCGCCGCTGGCCCGTATTCAGTCACATATAATACCGTCGACGGCACCGCAACGGCTGGGGCTGATTATTCTGCTATCGTTGGAGGGAATTTGAATTTCGATGGCACAGTTGGAGATTCGAACACCATAACCGTACCTATAAATGACGATACCATCTATGACTTGGTACCCGAGACCTTTTCTATTCAATTTGCGAGTAGTACTGATCCAGCAGTCGACATTGCAGATGTGGGAATAGGAACTATAAATGATAACGAGGTCATTTTAGACAATCCAAATTTAGTATTGACTCATGAGCTAGATGGATATATCGGCTATTCTTCTACTGGTGGTTCGCTCAGAACTCAAGACAACAACACCGACGCATGTTCTATTGGCACCACCTCAAGCAATACGCTGACATCGGCCATACCGGCAGGCGCAACTATTGATCAGGCATTTTTATATTGGGCACATTCCAATCCCAACCCTGATACGCAAGTCATTCTTGACGGGAATACCGTTGATGCCAATTTAATGTATACCTCAGGAATTTCAGGAGGTAGGATATTTTATGGCGGGGTTAGCGATGTTACGAGTATCGTCGCAGGCGTTGCGGATCCCTCAACCCATACTTTTACTTTTTCTGGCTTGAATGTTGACAATTCGGCTACATATTGTACTTCAGCTACGGTTTTAGGAGGCTGGAGCTTGATGATATTTTATACCGATCCCAGTTTGCCCGCTTCAACAATCAACGTATATCAAGGTTTTCATGGCGAGAGCAATACCTCGTCTACCTATACCCTGGACGGTTTTTATGCTATTGGCGCCTCAGGATCCAAAACAACGGTATTGTCTTGGGAAGGTGATCAAACATTGAGCAATAATGAAGCGTTGGAATTTACTACCGGTACGGGTACATTCGATTTAGTGGGTGATGGTGATAATACCGCGGGTAGTCCCAATCCGTTCAATTCAACAATATATGATGATACGGGCATTCCGGTAATTAACATAACCACGTCCTATGGGGTAGATTTAGATACCTATGATGTGTCTCCGTATATAACAGCAGGGGAATCTACCGCTACAACCAGGGTCGAATCAGGACAAGACTTTGTTTTGCTAAACGCGGTTGTTTTAAAAGTACCCTCCAATTTGGTGACAGGGGTTGTGTTCGAAGATATGAATTATGGAGGTGGTGCCGGTAGGGATCTAGCAAGCTCATCGGGTGTACCTATTCCCAATGCCGATTTAGAATTATATGATTCAGGCGGCTCATTAATAGCCACAACAACGACTGATGCATCTGGTGTATACGTATTCGGTGGCATGGCGAATGGTGCGTATACTATTCGCGCAGTCAATAATTCCATAAGGTCTAGCAGGGGCGGAGGATTCTCATGCACTGACTGTTTGCCGGTACAGACGTATAAAACAGATTATGTGGCCAGTGTTTTGGTACCAGACCTTAATAAGGTTGGTGGTGAAAACCCATCTGGTAGCGACCCAACAGCGGGTACATTGACAGGAGCCCAGTCTATTTCTGTATTAACTATTAATAGTGAAGGGGTAGCTGGTATGGACTTCGGTTTTAATTTTAACACCGTAGTGAATACAAATGGGGACGGACAAGGCTCGTTGGAACAATTTATTGTAAACTCGAATGCCTTAGATCAAACAGGACTTAATATCGAAGCAAACAGCATATTTGATCCTGCAGCGGGCGAAGATACATCTATTTTCATGATACCTTCTAACGCCGATCCCTTAGGAAGAACGGTAGATGGAAACTTTACAAGTGGGTATTTTGATATTACAATTTCAAATGGTACCCCTTTAAGCGCGATTACAGGTTCGAATACAATAATCGATGGAAGAACGCAAACCGCGTATTCAGGGGACACTAACCCGGGTACAGTGGGAGCCGGGGGTACTGCTGTAGGTATAAACCAAACTGCATTGCCTGATTATGAATTACCTGAGATTCAAGTACATAGAAATGGCGGTGACGTCTTTCAAATTCAAGGGGATAATGACTTAATTCGAAATCTTTCTGTTTACGCCAATAATAGCACGGCAATTCTTTTTGGTGGTGGTAGTGGCAGTATAGTATCTAATTCGCTGTTGGGCGTCAATGCACTTGGCCTTAATGCTGGGAATATTGACTATGGTGTTGAAATTGAGGGTGTCTCGGTAACCAACGTTTTTGTTAGCGATAATTATATTGCAACGAACAACAATGCAGGGATATTTGTAAATGGTGGCACCGGTACCAGAACTATACAAAATAATCACATTTTTGATAATGGCGAGGCAACTTGTTCTTTGGGAGTTGATATACGCAATGGATCGGATGGCTTAGTGATACAGGCAAACCTTATTGAAGATTCGCTTGGCACCGGTGTCAAATCTACCGGGCCTGGTGGGGTGTTGATACAAGAAAATACGATTACTGGATCAGGGCAGAATACCGGATCTTGCGGAGTTGATCCAAATGACTTTGGAATATCATTAAATGGAGATGATAGTCAAGTTGTCAATAATATAATTCATGATAATGGCGGAGCGGGTTTGGTTTTAAACGGTTCAAGTACTTCAGGAAACTTAATTTCTAGAAACTCTTTTTACAATAATGGTGTCAATAGAGATGCGCTGGGAATTGACTTAAATTCCGATGATATAACCCTGAATGACAATGGTGATGGCGATAGTGGCCCCAATGGCCTGGCGAACTTTCCGATTGTGACCTCAGCCTTTTTGGCAAGCGGTAACTTGGTGATTAGCGGTTGGGCGAGACCTGGTGCTACGATTGAAGTTTTTCTATCCGATATTAATGAAGGTGCCGCAGCTGCAGGCGACAATGAACTTGGCTTATCTACAGATTATGGTGAAGGTCAAATATATTTGGGCACTATAACCGAAGGTAGCTCCGGGGATCAAGATGCTAATAGTTCTTCTTATTCAGATGTAGATGGCAATATGGATAATACAAATCGTTTTGAAATATCTATACCTATAGACCCGACCATAACAGTCAATGTTGGAAGTTTAATTACAACCACCGCAACCTTGGCCAATACAACCTCAGAGTTTTCCCCAATGAGCATCGTTAGGGCTTATACCGTGATAACAAATAGAAGGATTACCTATCGCGTAAACAAAAATTAATCATAAGACTTGATGACGAAGTTTTAGGGCCTTTAGTCATAAGTAAAATAATAAACCACATTTGGGCCTTATTTGCCCCTAACCGACCAAAATGAACAAATCGGAACGTACTATTAGCTATAAGAAGGCTTGCTATAGGCTTTTTTTGTGTCTGTTCTTTTGCACACCGTTTTTTGGAACCGCCCAAACGACATTTACAGAGAGTGCAGCAGCCTACGGTCTCAATTTAACTGGTAACAAGGACGGAGGTCATGCTTGGTCAGACTTTGATCTGGATGGTGATTTGGATGTACTTGTCCTGGAAAATCAAAATTCACCCCAAGTAAAGAGCTTTCTAATGCAAAACAATGGTGGTGTCTTTACCAACGTACAGGCAACTTTGGCTCCTGGAATGTTAGGGGATAGGGCTGAGCGGCAGGCAGCTTGGGGTGATCTGAATGGAGATGGTAGGCCCGATTTCTTAATAAATTCTTATGGTACCAATAGTTCCTCTGTAGCAATTCAAATTTTCATTCAGAATGCCGATGGAACCTTTGGTGATGGTATAGGCGGAACTGCTCCTTTGACTGTCGGTGAAAACAATAGTGCTACCGTTACTATTAGTCAAATAAACGCGGAAGGTGCCGGATTCTTTGATTTTGAGGGTGATGGAGATTTGGATATTTTCTTCGATAGCCATGAATTTGGAATAGAATTACTACGAAACAATTATATTGATCATGTAACCCATACAATTGTGAATCCGCCACCAGCAAGTTTCTTTACGCACATAACCCCGGGTAGTGGCACTGGTGTGGTCGAATACGGATTGGCTCAATCTGCAACGGACGGTGATTATGGTTCTGCGGCAGATGTTAATGATGATGGATGGGTAGACATCTTCATGCGGAAAAGAAATGAAAACGATTTTTTTCTAAATCAAGGAGGAATATTTACCAATGGATCAGACTTGGCTCAGGCTGATAATGGAAATAAAGGAGGAAATGGGTTATGGGATTTAGATAATGATGGAGACCTTGATGCCGTTTGGACTGAGAATGGTCTTAATCAAATCTTTAGAAATGATGGTCCCGGTATCTGGACACCCTTAGGTGCGGTCACCTTTCCAGGATTGCCCCAGCCCACAAATGTAGATCGAGGTAGCTCTTCAAATGATATAGATGCGCTAGCCGGGGGTGATATCGATAACGACGGTGATATCGATATTTTATTTGTAGGTGACAATCGTAGTTATCTCTTTATCAATCAATTGAATAGCCCTTCTCCCGCTCCTGGTGTTGTGGGGAGCGGAGCACCAATGAGTTTTACCTTGGATAGTCAAACTTTTAACTCTGGAGCAAACGGTGAAGGTACAACCATGTTGGATATTGATGATGATGGTGATTTGGATATTTACATGAGCATTAGTGGTACAAATCGACTTTATATCAATCAACTTCCTGCAGCGAATAGAAACAATCATCTGTTAATAGATGTTACCGAAGATAGAGGTGCAAATGGGTCTACAGGGGGGTGCCCGAACGAGTCGCTATTGGAACAAATGTTTTAATTAGGGATTGTAATGGTAATATAATCAGTGGCTTACGTCAAGTCAACGGGGTGTATGGTCATGGCACCCAATCACCAGAAGAAGTTCATTTCGGATTGCCCTTAGGTGAGAATGAGACCTATGTAATCGAAGTTCGCTACCCCAATTTCTATGACCCGGTAGATGGGATAAAACGCCTTATAGGCACGATCATTACAAACCCAAGTACGATTCCAGGAACCAACCATTATAAACTGAGCACAACTGACGCCGAACTTAGTGAAAATATCAATGCACCAGACGCTGTTAATGATGTTGAGAATGTAACGATGGACAAATTAATTTCAGTTCAAATCAGCCTATTTGATAATGACTCCGAACCAGACAACGAAGCCTTTTTCTTGTATGATATCGTACAACCGACTATAGGTTCAGTGGTAATTGATGATGCAGCCCTCGGTCTCGTCACCTATACCTATAATTCTGGGACAATGTTTCCCGGTACCACTTTTCAATATTCGATTTCCGATTCACCGATTATTTCATGTCCGGCATTAGGACGAAGCGACACCGCAACAGTTACCATTAATTCGCAGGTAACTTCGATAATCACAAATCGGAAAATTACATATCGCATTAATAGGAACTAGCAATTTAGAACCTTGTTAGTTTTTCATTATTAGTGATTTATATGAATAACTCAACGTTTCGGCAAAATAGACATTTTGCTCTGTTACGAGCTCTCATCTATATTCTCCCCTATACGATTTATGTGTGTCAAGTAAAGGTGCATAACAAAATAAGTATAGAAATAGGGAAAATCTTGACGCTTTGGGTATGATTCTGACTAAATAGTGCGCCCCTAATGTGATTATAAAACATTTTAAAAAGGCTACTTTTTACATAAAACCGGCAGCTCGAATTGTGAATTGTTGATTCGAAATTAGGTGCATTTAGATTCAGGATTCGAGCTGTTGACCTGCAAAAATAAACGGATGTTCAGGTCCAAATAGGTGAATGTATTTTAGTTCTGAAATCATTGGTACTATGATGCTTATCGACCAAATACATTGCTTTATTTGATGCAAAATAATTCACGAAACCTCATCTTTTAGGAGCTATACACTAGAAAAACAGCGTTACACAACAAATTTTTTCCTAGGCTAATGATAGCGTTAATTTTGTAAAGTGTAATTAATCCGTCTTCTTGAAAGATGGAATTTTCGCGACCAAATATGAATAACTTAACCAAACTAAGCCTTTTTTCCGTGAAGAAGTATAACATGGCACGTGCCACCAAACTCGGTTGGTCAGAATCACTACAATTAGGCAAATCGAATCTTGTTCAGCGAGATGCCTTTCAGCTGAGATCAACTCAAAAATCAATTCCCCAAGCCAAAAGAGACAGAAATGGTGTTGGGCAACCAAATAATTCGCTGTCCATAACAGCGGAAAGTAAAGTAATCACCATGAAAAAGATTATTGTTTTTCTAGCTTTTCTAATATCGGGGTTTGCTTTTTCGCAAACTACGGTTACATTGGAAGACCAATGTAATTGCGAGGTGCTTAGTGGTCCTGACGTTACCGCTCCTGGTATGACAACCCCAGCTGGTGCCGATTTAGGGGATATATACGTAAATACAGATACAGGAACCATATACTATTGGGATGGTGATTCATGGGAATTGACCTCTTCGGACGATCAATTCCTTCAGAATTTTACATTTGATAATACAACTAATGTCCTCTCACTGGATATTGAGAATGGCAATACGGTTACGGTCGATTTGTCAGCATTAGATCAGGCAGCGGCCGATGTAAACTATGACAATACCACATCCGGTTTAACGGCTACCAATGTACAAGATGCGATTGACGAGATAAATGCCTCCGCGGGAACCGTATCCCTTACCGATAACGGTGACGGTACCTATACCTTTACGGATGCTGACGGAAATCCTACGACGATAGCCGATACCTCTTTATCCACCTTGGCGGATAATGGTAACGGTACCTATACCTATACAGATGAGGCGGGCAACTTACAATTCATAGATACGAACGCAAGTTCAAACCCTTATAACAATACCACATCCGGTTTAACGGCTACCAATGTACAAGATGCGATTGACGAGATAAATGCTTCCGCAGGAGCAGTTTCATTAACCGATAACGGTGATGGAACGTACTTGTTCACAGATGCCGCGGGCACCCCGACGACGATAGCCGATACTTCTTTGTCCACATTGGTGGACAACCTAGACGGTACCTATACCTATACAGATGAGGCTGGAAACCCACAGAACATCGATACGAACGCAAGTTCAAACCCGTATGACAATACCACATCAGGATTAGCGGCCACCGATGTACAGGCTGCGATAGATGAATTATCAGCTGGTAGTTCAGATGACCAGAATCTTACAGGTGCAACTCTTGATGCTACGAATCAATTGCAAATAGATATCGAAAATGGCAATTCAACAACTGTTGATTTGTCTTCACTTAGTGAAACTGTTGTCGCTGGAACAGGTGCAGTAACCGTAACAGATGATGGAATTGGAAATTACACTGTGAATTCAACAGATCCTGATGAAGACGTTACCAATGAGCTTACTTTATTAGGAGTAGGTGCTCCAACGCTAACACCTTCTAATACTGGTGTTACATATGTTGATGATGCAGCTGGCCAGTTATATGTTTGGGATGGCACTACATGGCAAGTTGTTGGTGGTAATGCAAGTCCGGATTTGGATCCAGACCCTGCAAATGAGATAAACACAGCTTTTGCCGTTAATGGCGCTAATTTAGACATCACGGATAGTGGTGGAACCTTATCTGTTCCATTAGCTTCTTTAGGTACCGATGATCAGGCTTTAAGCTTAGCCGGTAACACCCTTACTTTAGAAGATGGTGGTACCGTAGACTTGACACCATATTTAGACAATACGGATGATCAGCAGATTACGGCCTTTAGCCTAGACCCTGCAACAAACATCCTAACACTTACCTTGGAAGACGGTGGTACGCAAACGGTTGATTTAACATCAGTAAGTACCGATGATCAGGCTTTGAGTTTGGCTGGTAACACCCTTACTTTAGAAGA
>CALIJE010000107.1 GCA_938017825.1 uncultured Flavobacteriaceae bacterium | reverse complement strand
TACGGCTAGATTTGTCCCAACAAAAAAGCCAAAAAATGAAGAACACATGTATTGTCCTAGCGATGAGCCTGACCTTGCTGTCATGTAAATCGGAAAAGAAAGAAGAATTGAATATTGAAAATCAAAAAAGTGAACAAATGGAAGTATCGAACAAAGAAAAAGCAGTAGCCGTTTTAAGGAGTTTGGAAACGGGTGATGAAAAGGCCATTGGCTTCATCAACCCCGAAAAGTATATTCAACATAATTTGGGCGTTGCCGATGGCCTCGAAGGATTTGGTGAAGTTCTACAACATGCACCCGAAGGAGGCTTTAAGGCCAATGTTGTGCGTGCCTTTGAAGATGGTGATTTTGTATTTACCCATACCATCTATGATTTTTTCGGACCCAAGATCGGTTTTGATGTGTTTCGTTTTGAAGCAGGTAAAATTGTGGAGCATTGGGATAATCTGATTCCAGTAGCCCCTGCAAACCCAAGTGGACGCACACAGACCGATGGTGCAACCGAGGCAACGGATCTTGATAAGACCGAGGCCAACAAAAAATTGGTATCAGATTTCGTAACGACGATCTTAATGAAGGGCGAGATGAACAAGGTGGGCAATTTTATTGATGGTGCCGATGAGGCCTATATACAGCATAATCCTGGCGTGGCCGACGGACTATCGGGACTTGGAAAAGCATTAGAGGGAATGGCAAAACAAGGCATTTCAATGGTGTATACAGACAATCATAAAGTATTGGGAGAAGGCGATTTCGTATTGACGATCAGTGAAGGTACCCTTGGTGGGGTAGCGACTTCGTATTACGACTTGTTTCGTGTTGCCGACGGTAAAATAGTAGAGCACTGGGATGTCATCGAATCGATCACTCCAGAGGCCGAGCGCAAGAACAGCAACGGTAAGTTTAATTTTTAAAGGGTAACGTATGAAACTAGCAAGCTTTCTTTTGATCGCATCGCTTTTTTTGGTCGGCCAAAAATCAACAGTACCTATGGAACCTTATGTAATCGAAGTAACAAGTTTTAAATACAAAGCCACTGTAGATCCTGAAACTTTTTGGGCAGCCGACGCTGTGATAGAAGCGAATTATACCAGCCAGCAACCGGGCTATATTAGTCGTGAGAGCGGATATTCGGATGAAACTGGTGAAGTGGTCGTGGTGGTTCGATGGAAAACAACGGCCGATGCCGAAGCCTCAATGAAAAAGTTTATGACCGATGAATCGGTAAAGGCCTATGCCGATATGATTTTAGGCAGCAGTATGAAGATGAACCGATATCGTGTAAAGTAAGTCCCCTAAATATTGGTTGGAAAGCGGGTTGGATTAACGTTCAACCCGTTTTTTTGCACGCTACATTTCCCGTCCCTTGTTCAGCAACCATATACTCGCCCCATTTTGCAATGTCTCGTAACAACGGCATTAGGGATTGTCCCATTTTGGTAAGGGCATATTCCACCTTTAGTGGGGGTTTAGAGGTATATACGGTTCTCTTCACAATACCGTCGGCCTCTAGGTTCTTTAATTGCAAACTCAAGGTGCGTTCGGTTACTATGGTCAAATTTCTTCGCAGTTCGCTATATCGTAACGGACCTTCCATTAAATGAAACAAAATCACAGATTTCCATTTACCGCCTATAATGCCCATGGTTACACTTGTGCAACAGGGATACGTTTTACCATTTACTTCGTACATTACTTAAAGTTTTGCCAAAAACACTACTATACTTTTTGACCGTTATTGCAAAGGTAGAGTACTATACTTAGTTTTGCAACTATAAAAAATATAGTTGGATGAGTTTTATAGAAGCTATGCAGCAGCGTTATACGACCAAATCGTATGATGCCAATAAGAAAATAGATAGTCAAAAAATAGCGGAATTGAAAAGCATTTTGCAGTTGAGTCCGTCTTCGATCAATAGTCAGCCTTGGAAGTTTACCTTTGTTTCAAGTTCCGTTATCAAGCAGAAACTTTCGGAGGTCTCTTGGGTCAATACCGAAAAGGTTCAGCATTGTGATACGGTGGTGGTCTTTAGTCGGGTGAATGACTTGAATGTTTTTGAAGAGCAAATCGAAAAAGAACTGCCGAAAGGAGCTGTGGCCTATTACAAGGAATTCATAAAGCCCCTGCCGGAAGCCGAGATCAAGTCATGGTTCGATCGCCAAGTGTATTTAGCACTGGGTGTTTTGTTGAGTGCCTGTGCGGAAATGCGCATAGACGCCACCCCGATGGAAGGTATAGAGCCTGAAAATTACGATATCATATTAGGGAATACCGACCATGCTACCATTGTGGCCGTAGCGATAGGGTATAGGGATCCCGAAGATTTCAATCAGCCTAGTAAAAAACCAAAATCGCGGCGGCCTTTGCATGAGGTAGTTGCCGTTCTTTAACGTTAATTTTCTAAAAAAGCATAAAAATGAAGACCATTTTGATCACAGGCAGTACCGATGGTATAGGGAAATTGGCCGCTCTAAAGTTAGCGACTGATGGCCATCGAATTATAATGCACGGAAGAAACCCTACAAAACTTGCTGCCTGTATTTCTGAATTAAAAACAGCCACGGGCAACGCGCATATTAACGGCTATGTTGCCGACTTTGCAAACATGGACAGTTTGCGCCAAATGCTGTCTGCCCTTATAAGCGAGATTCCTCAACTAGATGTGATTATTAACAACGCTGGCGTTTTTAAAAGTGCCGAAACCAGAACGGCCGACGGTTACGATGTTCGTTTTGCGGTGAATTATTTCGCACCTTTTCTATTGACCCAGGGGCTCCTTCCACTTTTAGAGAAAAGCGATCAACCTAGAATTATCAATTTAAGTTCAGCGGCCCAATCGCCGGTTGTTTTAGAGGCCTTGAGGGGAACAGTTGAGCTCTCAGCACAACAGGCGTACGCGCAAAGTAAATTAGCCTTGACCATGTGGAGTGTATATATGGCCAAAAACCATCCCGATCTGCTTGTAATTGCCGTGAATCCAGGCTCTTTGTTGAATACCAAAATGGTAAAAGAAGCCTACGGAAACCATTGGTCACCGGCTGACAAGGGCGGTTCTATCTTATACGAGCTGGCGACATCTGAAGCATATCTAAATACCTCGGGCAAATATTTTGATAATGACAAAGGCGATCCCAAGGGGTATTTTGCCCCTGCCCATGGCGATGCCGAAAATGACTTAAAAATCAATCAATTGATTGCATTTACCGAAGACCTCATGCAGGCCTAAAAAGCAAATGTAGCCGATGCAGCAATTACAAAAAATAGCACAAAAGGGGAAGCTCAGTCTAGGACTCGTTTTTCCAATTGAATCATACCAGGGTTCGGTCGCGAAAATGCAACATCAAGAAACATTGGCAACGCGCGCCGAGGAATTGGGATTCAAATCGCTTTGGTTCCGCGACGTGCCTTTCAATGACCCTACTTTTGGTGATGCCGGACAATTATACGATCCTTGGGTGTATATGGCTCATATAATGAATCATACCAAGAATATTGCATTGGCGACAGGCAGTATTATTCTACCCCTTCGCCATCCAGTGCATACGGCCAAATCCATATTAAGTTTGCAGAAGTTGTCAGGCGGTAGGTTAATTGTTGGTACGGCATCGGGTGACCGACCGATAGAATACCCAGCATTCAATCGAAATCTAGAAGATAAAGGCGAACTGTTCCGGGATAGTTTTAGGTACATTAAAGCCTTACATGGAAATTTTCCCGCCTATAACTCGTTGCATTATGGCTATACCAACGGGGCCATAGACCTGCTACCGAAGTACGATCAAAAAACACCTATGCTGGTCACGGGGCACTCGGGACAATCGCTCGAATGGATCGCTGAACACTCTGATGGCTGGTTGTATTACCCTAGAAATTTTGCTTTTCTGCAACAAACCTTGGCCAATTGGAACAATGCCTTGGAGCTTACCCAACAAACATGGAAACCCTACATGCAATCCTTATACATTGATTTACTGGAAGGCAAAAATACAAGTCCTCAAGGCATTCATCTAGGATTTAAATCGGGAACCGTCTATGCTCTTGAACATCTAAAAATGTTGGAAAAACAAGGGGTTAACCACGTGATTATAAATCTAAAATACGGTTCACGTCCTGCTGAAACCGTTATCGAGGAGTTAGGAGCTGAAATCCTGCCCCATTTTTGATGGTATCCTAAATTAGAGGAAGAACAGTTGACAAAAAATGGAACGATTTTTGGTCATCTTTGCATATGAAGGTCATAAGCATTTCTATGAAAAAGCTAGTTCCATTATGGGGGATGGTTTTTTTTATGGCCTGTACTCCATCTGATAATACCGAAACCCTAATGCCACTAAACGAAGCCAGCGATCCTATAGAAAATACTCCGAACGATACTCCAGAAGGCCCTGTGTTCGATCAGCGCGACAGGGAATCCATCATAAGCTATTTTGAAAACCTAATAGCAAAAGAGCAACTGGTGGTTGGTCAGCAATGTGGTGATGCCCCAGATTCAACTTGGTGGTATTACAATACATACGTAGATCAATTGGCAGACGAAACGGGCAGGCATGTGGGCTTGATTGGGGCAGACTTTGGCTGGTTCGATGGGGATCATTATCCGGTAGGGGCATTGATCGACCATTGGCGACAAGGCGGTTTGGTTACGGTTAGTTGGCACGCCGACAACCCCTTTGTTGAGGAAGTTGATGTATACTGGGATACGGTCAATGATAAAGATAGGATCGATCTAAAGGCCTTGGTACGAGATGCTGAAAAGACGGCAGTCTGGACGAGCTATAGAAGTGAATTGGATAAGGTAGCCGGAGCGTTGCAAGAATTGCGTGACGCAGGGGTCACCGTAATTTGGAGGCCTTTTCATGAAATGAACGGCGATTTTTTTTGGTGGGGTACCAATGCCCATGGAAACCAACAAACCAACGAAGCCGATTATAAAGCCTTATGGATAGATTTGTACAATACATTGAGATGGGATTACGGCTTGGATAATTTGATCTGGACATATTCTGTGGTGCCAAGTGAAACGTGGTATGCTTCAGTAACGGCCTATTATCCGGGTGATGACTTTGTTGATCTGGTAGGCATGGACTATTATGGCAATGAACCAGCTTTTCCACATTATGAGGAATTAGCGGCTTTGGGAAAACCGATCGTAATGTCTGAGTCGGGTCCGCGAGAGGCGGGTTATGGTAATTGGGACATGATGCAATGGGCAAACCTTCTCAAAGGAAAAGCTGCCTACTTTTTGCAATGGCACAGTTGGAACGGTGCCAAAGTGGCCATAAAACATAATCGAAATAGCATTGAAATGATGAATAGTGAAACGGTCATTACTCGTGATGAGGTGATGACTACTTTTTTGTAGATTTTTTCTTCTTGCTCCGTTTCGCCAAAGGGTTATATTCTAGGCATAGTTTGATCCAGCTTTCCAAGTCTTTATCGGTATCGATTCCCTCTTCCGATACGAAAACAAAACCTTTCATCGTACGACCGGTAAACATCATTTCTGAACAATGATCGCGCGCCAAAGCCAGCTCGTAGTTGTCTGGTCCAACTCGCGCCATTAAAAGTGATGAATTGGTATTTTTATCGATGTGCATTCCAAAACACATCTTATCATCTACCATAAAACAGAGTCCGCCCATCATTTTCTTTTCTTCATGGCCAATGGCGTTCTCCGCTAAAATTTGTCTTGCCCTATCGGCTAAAAACTCATCGTATGCCATAATGTTTAAATTTTTGCTTTTGTAAAATTTTCATGTGGAATAGGGGTTCCGTCAAGTCTTCTTAGTAAGGCCAATTGACCGATATGGGTCAGGGTATCGCTAAGTGGCCCATAAATAAGTTTCTTACTTGTTTCCATGTCTACCTTGGTCTTGGATACGTGCGACTTCATTAATTCGAAATTATCCATGACCTGCTGTACTAGATGAGCCTCATTTTTCAATGATTTTGGCAAATCGAGCATGTGCAGACCATAATTGCTCACATCTACAACATGTGAAAGAATTTCTGTTGGCGACCTAGACTCGGCATGAACCTTAAGCTCATAGTACGCCGCAGTGGCGCCGTTTATACCCTTGTTTAGACGGTAACAAATGATCTCAATAAGTTGAATAAGCTCTTTATTCATTGAATGGCTTTAAGTAAGTAGTCGTTTACAGGCCTAGCAGCATGCCAATACCCCATGACTTCCCCTAATAGATCTTTGCTCAGAATCAACTCTGGCTCTCTTTGGGCCATGTAATAAAACTGTTTTTTGGCAATCAAGGGCTCCTTGGAATATACCGCTTTAAATTCTGGGGGAATACGTTTGTGTTCCTCCCCGATGATAGTGCCGAATTGCGACTGAAATTTTTTTGCACCTATCAATTTTCTAAATTTAGGGATATCTCGACTTATCGTACGGCGAATGGCTAACAGCTGATCCTTATTCGGCATATAACAACCACCCATAATGCCTGTTTCGGAAGGCCCAAAGCGAAGAAAAATCCCGGGGATTTCTTTGTTCTTTTTTCCTCCTCTACCAGCAAAAGCAGTACAATGAAGGTTATAGGGCGTTTTGTCTTTTGAAAAACGTATATCTCTATTTATACGAGCAATACAATCCCTGGCTTCTACCTTAAATTCTTTATCGTGGCGCTTTATTTCTTCGAATAGATCTTCTAGAAAATTAAGGAAGGGATTTTTTACCGATTGCTCATATCTTTTCTTGTTTTCATGAAACCACTCCCTAGTATTGTTGCGAGAGAGGTCTTTGAAAAAATCTAAAAAATCTTCTGTAAAGTAGTTCATTTTTATATTCTTAAAGCATTTACAAAGCTGACGTTCTAGAAGATCGGAATTGGACAAATTTTTCCTAAAATATGGATTTTTACCTGAACAATTCCTTTGAAAAGATATACGGATATATAAAAAGGGATACAATGATGAGTTGTATCCCTTGGTATTATTGGTTTTCGATTCTTACTGAAGACTAAATGTAGGTTCTACGCTATGGAATCTCCTAATTTGCCTCAATTTTGAAAAGAAAGCGAATCTTTTGGATTCTGTCGGATGTTTAATGATTGATGTTTTCATGACTTTATCGTTTAAAATTGATGTGCTTTTAGAATCGCACCTAGCGATTATAGTTCCTGTACTGGGCCCATTTTACCCTTTTGCTGTTTCTAAAAGAAGAAAAATACTGACCTGTTTTCGATTCTGTGACTGTTTTTGTGATTGATGCTTTCATAATTTTCGTTTTTTGATGTTTTGATGATTGCTTTTGTAAATCGTGATTAGCGATTTAAATTTCGATACTGTGCCCATTGCACTCGTTTACTACTTCTAAATGATGAGAAGTATTGTCCCGTTTTAGATTCTGTTGCAGTTTTACTGTTAGATGCTTTCATAATTTCTAGTTTTTATTAAGTTTAAAATTGTTGTTTTCAAAGTGACTTACAACTAATAGACGGAGCAGGATCAATTTTGTTACAGTACTATGCATAAAAAGGTACTATTTTATAACATATTTAACATTTCCGAATTGGGGAGGAGTAGGGGTGATTGATTATAAGTTTCTCATAACCAATTAGATATATATATTTCTTGTCCGAATATGAAGAAATATGAAAAGTAGAATTTTTAACAACTATTTAGATAGTTGGTCAAAATCCCCACAAACACTTTTTGAAAATGCGCTGAATAATAGGTGTAATTCCAAATGAGAAATCATACACTAAAGGATTCTAGTAAGTGGATAATGGGTATGGTCTAGTGCAAGCCGGCCCAAACTTTTTCCAAGAGCGCCTTGGTCGCTTTAATGCCCTCAGGTTCACTAAGACCATCACCTTCGTATTCAATTCCAATGTGCCCATCGAAATCGGAATTTTTGACGATCTTCAACAATTTTGGGTAATCGATAACCGTATCATTGCCATTAGCATCGAATTCGTATGCTTTTGCACTTACCCCTTTGGCGTGCGAAATCCATGCTGTTAATCCTTTAGCAGGGTCATATATATCGCTACAATTTTGCTTTTCGCTCGTACCGCCCCATTCGGCACTGGTACACCAATTTCCAAAATCGGGTAGGGTACCTAAATACGGATTGTTCACGGCTGTGATGATATCTACCATATAATCGGCATTCGAAGTATGCAGGCCATGGTTTTCGAGAAGTATATGTATGTTTTCTTTTGCTGCATATTCCGTCAAACGACCTAGTCCGTCTACCAAAGCCGTTTTTAGTGCCTCGGGTTCTCCATCACCAAAGGCATTGACCCGAATCGAATGACAATCCAATAATTTTGCGGCATTCACCCATTTATAATGATCCTCTACGGCATTTTTTCGTCTAACCGAATCGCTATCGCCTAGTTTCTCCTTTTCATCAACCATCATGATCAAGCTCTGAACGCCTACATCGGTAGCCCGTTGTTTCATTTCGATCCAAAATTTCTCATTGGCGGCGTTCTTGGTATAAAATTGATTAACGTATTCGACCGCCGAAATTCCGAATTTATTTTTTGTGATGCTCGCAAAATCCAATGCATCTAGGCTGCCGTCAAAAAAGGCTTTGTGCAATGACCATTGAGCCAATGAAATTTTCAGAGGGTTCATTTTAGATGTTGTTTTTGTAGTGGCGGCAAAATTGGTTAGCGCTGGTATGGTCATCGCTGCGGTGCCCATGGCCGTTTTCTTTAGGAAGGTTCTTCTCGTTGTCATCTACGTTCCAAAATTTAGTTGAATTTACTCTTTTCGCATGCACTTTGCAATTGCCTTACTTCCCGGATCCTGTCGTTCATCCAATTCAGCTATGATTTTAGGGTGGTCGTGTTCCCTGCCTTGGGATAGCTTATACGTTGCCTGTATATCGGAAATTAGTATTTTAAACCCAACGATACCTTTAATTTGGCGCATGGTTTTGGGAGACATGTCATGCAAGGATAGGGGGTCTTTGGAATCTTTTTCATATTTGTCGACCAATTTGAACAAGGAGTTTAAAACTGCTTCTTCCTCCAATACCACCAATTCCCCGTATGCGTGCACCGCCACATAGTTCCATGTGGGCACTTCCTCCTCCTGATACCAGGAAGAGGAGACATAGCTATGCGGTCCGTTGAAAATGCATAGAACCTGTTCCTTTTCCTTAAAATGCCGCCATTGGGGGTTGGCCTTGGCAATATGCCCAACAAGAACGTCGTTACCTTCAGAATCTATATCCAATTCTAAAGGTATATGTGTGGCCCAGGGCTTATTGTCGACCTGATTTACCAAGATGCCAAAGCTATGCTTCTTTATAAATTCTTTGACGTCTGCTAAATTTTCATTTTTATATTGATGCGGCGTATACATGTATGCTGTTTTCAAATTGAATTGACAATTTAGTCATAAACCACTAATTTTATCGCATGTCATCAAAAGGATATCTGCATCAAATTCACCCTGTTTTACCCGTAAAAGATGTGGTTGAAGCCCTCGACTTCTACGTAAATCGATTGGGATTTAAAATTGGATTTGCCGATGATTCCAAAAATCCTACCTATGCAGGCGTACTCAGAGATGGTGTAGAAATACACCTGCAATGGCACGATGCCAAAGAGTGGGATGTAGCCGTAGATCGGCCCATGTTGCGTATCGTAACCGAGCGCATCGAAGAATTATATGAAGAATATGCTGAAAAGGATGTGTTTCATGACCATACCTTATTGCGAGAAACGGCCTGGGGAACGCGAGAATTTGCTTTTTTCGACCCTTTTAAAAACGGTTTAACGTTTTACAGGGATGTCTAGGGCGTAAAATAATTATTCCGAAGATCGTTGACTTTGACCTCCACCTCTATTTTTATTGCGATTTCTATTGCGATTTCGATTACGGTTTCTGTTTCGGTTCGAATTCCCGGAAGTGCCCTGCTGTCTTGAGCGGTTGCTATTCGATTTTCGCGGTGTCTTTTTTACGTCGGGCTCTCGTTCAGAGGCTTCATCCATATACGGATGTTCCCCTAATCTGGGCAGCTGTTGCTTAATGAGTTTTTCGATGTCTCTCAAATAAGGGCGTTCCTCGGCCATACAGAACGACATTGCTATACCGCTAGCATTGGCTCGTCCGGTCCGTCCAATACGATGTACATAAGTTTCAGAGACATTAGGTAAGTCATAGTTAATGACCAACGCCAACTCATCAACATCGATTCCGCGCGCAGCAATATCAGTAGCGATCAATACCTTTAAGTTACCTTCTTTAAATGCACCGAGTGCCTTTTGCCTTGCCGCTTGGGATTTGTTTCCGTGTATGGCAGCCGACTTAATATGTGCTTGCCCTAATTTCTTAACGATTTTATTGGCCCCATGTTTGGTACGAGAAAATACCAAGACTGAAGCATCGGGACTTTGTTCCAACAAATGGATGAGTAGTTTGGGTTTGTTTTGCTTGCTTACAAAATAGACACCTTGCGTTACTCTTTCAGCGGTAGCCTGTTCTGGTTTTATAGTGACTCGTTCGAAATCCCCTAACATTTTACGAGACAATTCAACAATGGTTTTGGGCATGGTCGCCGAAAAGAAGAGCGATTGTCTTTTTGGAGGCAACTTGGCAATGATCTTTTTGATATCGTGAATAAAGCCCATATCGAGCATCTGATCCGCTTCATCCAATACTACAAAATCCAAGTCTCGAAACGAAATATAACCTTGTCCCATTAAATCTAGCAAGCG